>CAJWBJ010000086.1 GCA_913020495.1 uncultured Oleiphilus sp. | reverse complement strand
AGGCTTTCTTCAAATAAGTCTGCAAAGCTCTCGCTCATTACATTTCCTGTGTGATTAATAGTCTCCGTATCACCAGCGAATACGGTTAATTTACATTCGTCATAGTCTGCGTTGCTGGCCAACGTTAATCAGAACCCGACATAAAAATTCATCGCCTTACATTTGTTGTATTTTTGTACAACTTGCTAATATTAGTTCGATTTAGTGAATCAAACTCATAACTTGTGCAAGGACTTCTTCAATAGAAAAACGAGTAGTATCAATAACTTCCGCATCAGAAGCAGCCTTAAGCGGCGCATTTTTACGCCCCATATCACGGGCATCTCGCTCTTCTATCTCCTTTAAAAGGGCCGCGATACTAACATCTTCACCCTTAGTTTTCAACTGATTATAACGACGCTCGGCTCGCTCTTCTGCACTCGCCGTCATAAACACTTTGTATTCAGCTTGAGGAAATACCACCGTTCCCATATCTCGCCCATCAGCGACCAAACCTGTCTCTGTAGAAAAATCACGCTGACGCTGCAATAGCGCTTTCCTCACTCCAGCCAAAGGCGCAATTTTTGATGCATCATTTCCAGCCACTTCAGTGCGAATTTCATTCGTTACATCATCGCCATTAAGCAAAACCTTTACAGGTTCACCAAACTCAGACGGCAAAAACTCAACAACCAAGCCTTCAGCCACTTTAGCTAACGCCTGCTCATCATCCAAAGATACATTTTGACGTTTAGCCGATAAAGCGGTCAAACGATATAAAGCACCACTATCAAGCAGACTCCAGCCAAGCGCCTTAGCTACAAGCTGGGCAATACTCCCCTTTCCTGCACCACTAGGGCCATCAATCGTAAGCACAGGAGACTGAGTCATTGAGACTTTAGACATAAAGTTAAGCACCCACTTCGATATTCATACCAACCTGCTCAGCAAGTTCCACAAAATTAGGAAATGAAGTCGCCACATTAGCGCAATCTTTTATAGTAATACTATCTTCTGCAATCAGTGAAGCAACCGCAAAAGACATTGCAATACGGTGATCGCCGTGACTATGCACCACACCACCTTGAATTTTACTATGCTTTATTACAATGCCATCAGGACGAACTTCAGTACGAACACCTAGCTGAGCAAGACCATCAGCCATCACCTGTATCCGGTCACTTTCTTTAACTCGCAACTCTTCAGCACCTGTTAATACAGTTTCACCCTCAGCACAAACAGCCGCAATGAATAACACAGGAAATTCATCAATCGCTAATGGCACTTGATCTTCAGGTATATGGATCCCCTTTAATGGCGCATATTTGATACGAATATTACCAACTGGCTCACCACCAACCTCACCTTCGTTTTCTATAACAATATTCGCACCCATTTCACGCAAGATATTGATAACACCAGTTCGCGTAGGGTTTAAACCAACATGCTGAAGTAATAAGTCGGCACCAGGCGTAATGGAAGCCGCTACCATAAAGAAAGCTGCTGAAGAAATATCAGCTGGCACATCAATTTTACCCGCAGTTAAACTTGAACCACCCTTTAAGCTGGCAACCGCCCCATCACGCTTAACAGTATAACCAAAACCATTAAGCATGCGCTCCGTATGATCTCTGGTTGGCGCAGGCTCAGTAACACGCGTTTCACCCTCTGCGTACATACCCGCCAACAACAAGCATGATTTAACTTGCGCACTTGCCATCGGCATATTGTAGTCAATAGCCTTTAGTTGCTGACCACCTTTAATTTTTAGGGGTGGGCGCCCACCTTCATTTGACTCAATATTTGCCCCCATCAGCCTTAGTGGTGCCGCTACCCGCTCCATTGGACGCGCCGACAAAGACTCATCACCGGTTAACTCAGTATCAAACGCTTGACCTGCTAACAAGCCAGAAAACAAACGCATTCCAGTACCGGAGTTACCTAAATAAATTGGCCCTGGAGGCGCTTTCAAACCGTTGATTCCAACACCATGAATCCGCACTCTCCCTTCATCAGGCCCTTCTATTACCACCCCCATGTCACGAAAAGCCTGCAAAGTGGCTAAGCTATCCTCCCCCTCCAAAAAGCCTTCAACATCCGTAATGCCATCCGCTAACGCCCCCAGCATAATTGAACGATGAGAAATAGACTTATCACCTGCAACTCGGATTACGCCATTTACTGCGCCACCGGCTTTCATTTTAAAAATTACGTTTTTTGTATTCATGGTATTGGTATATGACTGTCCAGATAAAATTTTTGTAAAGTGCTCCCGAGCGGATCTTGCCCGAGTAAAAACACCTAGTAAAGTTTGACTATCTTTCGCTTCAATTGCTCGCTTGAGCATATCTAAATCCTGACTAAAGCGACCCAAAACATTGAGAAGCGCATCATGATTCGCTAAGAATATGTCATGCCACATGACAGGGTCACTAGCTGCGATACGCGTAAAGTCTCGAAAACCACCTGCCGCATAGCGAAATATTTCCTGATTCTCTTCCTCGCCCGCTAAAGTATCAACCAGAGAAAATGCAATTAAGTGAGGTAGATGACTCGTTGCCGCCAACACCTCATCATGATGATCGACCTCCATTTCAAGCACTGTTGCACCACAGGCCTCCCACATCTCACGCACAAGATTAAGTACAGAGTTAGAGGTATGCTCCAAAGGTGTAAGTATTACCTTATGGTGCCGATATAGGTTTGCATCAGCTGCAACCACACCACTCTTTTCAGAACCCGCAATAGGATGTCCCGGAACAACAAAGCCCGGCACCTCTCCAAACACTTTCTTAACCGCCGATAGGAAACAACCCTTAACACTACCAACATCCGTTAAAATAGCGCCAGACTTCAAATGCGGCTTAATTTCTAAAAGAGAAGATTCAAAAGCTTTTACAGGAACAGCAACAACTACGACATCAGCATTTTTTACCGCAGCTTCCACCGTGGATGCTGCTGCATCAACAACGCCAAGCTCAACCCCCAATTTCACTTCAGAGAAGTTAAGCGAATAACCAATAGTATGCGCAGTAAAGCCTGCTCTCTTTGCAGCTTTTGCTAACGAACCACCAATTAAACCTAAACCGATAATCGCTAAAGTTTGAATTCGAGGCTGCGCTTGACTCATAGAACTTTTGCCAAAGCATCTAAAAACCGCTGATTTTCACTCTTCAAGCCAATAGAAACCCTAAGATGAAACGGCATGCCGTAATTCGCCAAAGGTCGTACAATTACACCTTGCTCTAATAAGGCTTGATACACTTCCCCTCCACCCTCTTTCACCTCAAAACAAATAAAGTTACCAACGGAAGGAATATAGGAAAGCCCCAGCGATGTTAATCCATCAGCAACTTGTACAAGGCCCTCATCATTTAACTGCCTTCCTTTTGAGAGGTATTGTAAATCTGATAAAACTGCTGCTGCAGCCGCTAAAGCAAATGAATTAACGTTAAAAGGCTGTCGCACACGATTTAGTATATTCGCAATTTCAGGGTTTGAAATAGCATATCCAACCCGTAGTGACGCCAAACCCCACGCTTTCGAAAAAGTTCGCGTTACAATTAAATTAGGAAACTCTTGCAGAAGAGAAACGCCATCCGGGTAGTCAGATTCATCAATATATTCACAATAAGCCTCATCCAACACAACAACAATATGTTCTGGAACGCGCGTTAAGAACTGTTTGACCTGCGAAGCACTTAAATATGTACCCGTTGGATTATTAGGATTAGCAATGAAGATAAGACTCGTTTTATCGGTAATCGCCGAAAACATTGCATCTAAATCATGCCCCCAATCTTTGGCAGGTGTCACAACCGCTTTCGCATTCACAGACTGGGTAGACAACGCATATACAGCAAAAGCATACTGTGAGTAGATAACTTCTGAATCAGGGCTGGCATAGGCCCGAGTGATTAGATCCAGCACATCATTTGAGCCATTACCTAGCGTAATGGTGCTCATTTCAACACCCAAATATTTAACCAGAGCCTGTTTTAATACAAAGCCTGTCCCATCCGGATAAAGTGTCGCTTTTTCAAGCTCTTTCTGAATCGCCGATGCGGCAAGTAGACTTACACCTAAAGGATTTTCATTACTCGCCAGTTTAACAATATTACTTAAGCCGAGTTCACGCTCCAGCTCTTCAATTGGCTTTCCAGGCTGATACGGGTGCAAGCCTTTAACACCCTCCGTTGCAAGCGCAATATAGTCACAAGTAGAGGCACTCAAATCACTCATTAAAGTACACCAACAGAATAAGACCCCAAATGCTTAATTTCTACAGCATCCGGTGAAATCTCTCCAACGATATCTTTAATATTGTCGTCATCAATATGACCTTCAAAATCAATAAAAAAGACATAAGCCCAAGTACCAGAAGTAGACGGCCTCGTTTCCAAGCGAGTCAAACTAACACCATGCCGGTGAAATGGCTCTAAAACATGATACAAGGCACCAGGTTTATTTTTCGCTGAAACTAGAAGAGAGGTTTTATCCTGACCACTTGGAGGCACTTCTTTTGTACCAATTATTAAAAATCTAGTGGTATTATCCGGTTGATCTTCAATATTCTCGACCAACTTTCTGAGCCCATAACACTCCGCCGCCATATCACCTGCGATCGCAACCGCACCAGTTTCACCCATCGAAAGTCGCGCGGCTTCTGAATTACTACTCACAGCAATTCGCTCAATTTGAGGACAGTGTGAATCCAGCCATTTACGGCATTGCGCTAAAGATTGCTGATGAGAATAAACACGCGTTATTTTGCTTAAGTCAAGCTCATCATTTGAGAGTAAATGATGATGAATGCGAAGCTTTACCTCACCCGAAATATTAAGCGATGAAGCAATAAAGCTATCTAAAGTATGGTTAACCATACCTTCTGTCGAATTCTCAACAGGTACGACACCATAATTCGCTTGCCCTGATTCAACCTCACGAAAAACCTCATCTATCGCAGCCATCGGTTGAACCGACACAAAATGACCAAAATGTTTGAGCGCCGCAGCATGTGTATAAGTGCCTTCAGGGCCAAGAAAAGCTATTTTCATTGGTTTTTCAAGCGCTAAACAGCAAGACATAATTTCACGAAAAAGCTTCGCCATTTCTTCGTCTGGCATAGGCCCGGCATTTCGTTCCATCACTGCACGCAAAACCTGCGCCTCTCGCTCAGGTCGATAATACTGAACCGCCTCACCTGCTGAAGCAGCTTGCTTTACTTCAGCAACTTCTAGAGCGCAAGCAGCTCTTTGATTGATCAGGCTTTGAATTTCCTTATCAATACCATCAATCCGATCTCGAAGGACGGCGAGCTGTTTAGATTCCACGGTCATAATTTTACCTGTTACTTAACTTTCTTCTATAGCCGTTGGTTGAGTTATCTCCCCCAACACCAAGCTACAATAATTCCAGATTCAACAATTATTCAGCTGAATCGGCTTCCTCTGAGTCATCACCTTCTGATGATAAGCCTCCGATAGTAGCGTCAACATTTGGCTCAGCAGCTTCTGCAGAAATAGATCCACCCTCATCTTCTACAAGCTCCCCATCAACCACTGCCGGCTCATCAACACGCTCAAGACCAACTAGATGTTCATCTTTCTGTGAAAGCTTTATCAAACGCACACCTTGTGTATTTCGGCCAAGAATTGAGACCTCTTCAGTGCGAGTTCTAACCAGCGTGCCTTTATCAGTGATCAACATCATTTCATCACCTTCTCTCACCTGCACAGCAGAAACTAACAAACCGTTTCGCTCTGAGCATTGCATCGCAATAACACCCTGCCCACCACGACCGATTACTGAAAACTCAGCCATGCGAGTTCGCTTACCGTAACCATTTTCACTCGCCACAAGTAACAATCCATCATCTTCTGGAAGAATTAGAGAAACTACTTTGAATTCGTCAGCCATCTTAATGCCGCGTACGCCACGAGCAGTTCGACCCATTGCACGCACATTTGTCTCATTAAAACGAATCATCTTGCCAGAATTACTCATCAGCATAATATCGCGCCGACCATCCGTGATTGCCGCACCAATGAGTGAATCACCTTCATCTAACGCTAACGCGATCAAGCCTGACGATCTTGGGCGAGAGAAGTTTTCTAATGGGGTTTTCTTAACTGTGCCTTTCTCCGTTGCCATAAATACAAAACGATCTTCTGTATATTCATTAACAGATAAGAAAGTAGTAATACGCTCACCTTCACCTAAAGGAAGGATATTCACCATTGGCCGGCCTTTTGAACCACGGCTTGCACGAGGAATTTCAAAAACACGTAACCAATAAACTTTACCTTTATCAGAGAAGCATAAAATGGTGTCGTGAGAATTCGCAACTAATAGCTTTTCAATATAATCTTCATCTTTTATCGATGCAGCTGATTTACCGCGCCCACCACGACGCTGGGCCTGATAATCTTCTACCGCCTGCGTTTTGGCATAACCCGCATGAGATATTGTGACCACCAAATCTTCTTCGTTAATCAGGTCAGCGATATTCACATCTCGACGAGATGTAATAATTTCTGATCGACGATCATCACCAAACTCATCACGAACTTCTTCAAGCTCTTCACGAATCACTTCCATCAAACGAACTGGATCGCTCAAAATAGCCAACAGCTCAGCAATACGCTCAAGAATTTCACGATATTCCGAAATAAGCTTTTCAGTTTCGAGCCCTGTCAAACGGTGCAAGCGCATATTCAGAATTTCTTGCGCTTGAGTCGGAGATAAATAATACATGCCATCACGCATGCCATATTGAGGCTCTAAATCATCTGGTCGACACGCATTCTCACCCGCTTTTTCTAACATACCGGTGACTGCACCCGGGCTCCACGCTTGCGCTAACAAACGCTCTTTCGCTTCTGCTGAACTAGGTGATTTTTTGATTAGTTCGATAACAGGATCAATATTCGCTAGAGCAACCGTTAAACCCTCAAGAATATGACCACGCTCTCGCGCTTTACGCAGCAAATAGACCGTTCTACGTGTTACTACTTCTCGTCGATGCTTAATAAATATTTCTAATGACTGCTTTAGGTTGATCGTTTTTGGTTCACCATCAACAATTGCAACCATATTTATACCAAACACATTTTCAAGCTGTGTCTGGGTAAATAAGTTGTTCATCACTACATCTGACATTTCGCCACGACGTAACTCAATAACAATACGCATCCCTTCCTTGTTGGATTCATCACGAAGACCAGAGATACCTTCAACTTTTTTATCTTTAACAAGCTCAGCAATTTTTTCAATTAAGCGCGCTTTGTTAACTTGGTAAGGGATCTCAGTAACAACAATGCGTTCTCGCCCATTGCTTTCTGTTTCTACTTCATAACGTGCACGTAGATAAATTTTACCACGACCGGTTTGATAAGCCTGAAGAATACCGGCCTTACCATTGATAAACGCTGCCGTTGGAAAATCTGGCCCTGGAATAATTTGTAATATTTCCTCAAAGGTAATATCAGGATTTTCCATAACCGCCAAACAACCAGAAATAACTTCTCGTAGATTGTGCGGAGGAATATTGGTCGCCATACCAACTGCGATACCAGACGAGCCATTAACTAATAAATTCGGTACGCGTGACGGCATTACCTCGGGAATATGCTCAGTACCATCATAGTTCGGTACAAAATCAACTGTTTCTTTATCTAAGTCAGCCAATAAGGAATGCGAAATCTTTTTCATTCGAATTTCGGTATATCGCATAGCCGCCGCGTTATCACCATCAACCGAACCAAAGTTTCCTTGGCCATCGACTAGCATATAACGCAATGAAAATGGCTGAGCCATACGAACGATAGTGTCATAAACGGCCGTATCACCATGGGGGTGATACTTACCAATAACGTCACCAACAACACGAGCAGATTTTTTATAGCCTTTATTCCAGTCGTTACCTAGTTCGCTCATTGCGAAAAGAACACGCCTATGCACAGGCTTAAGCCCATCTCGCGCATCAGGCAATGCTCGCCCGATAATAACGCTCATTGCGTAATCAAGATAAGATTGTTTTAGTTCTTCTTCGATACTAACGGGAATTATTTCTTTCGCTTGCTCACCCATAAGGATAGCGTTCCTGTTTTGTTGTCTTATATGAATTTTATGAAAATAAAGCTCGCGATTCTAGCATGTTTTAGGAGCCAATAGTGACCAATATTACGCTTTAATCACACAAAAACTGGTACATGAGAAAAGAACATCTAAGCTAATAACTATATTTATGAGATAACGCCGATTTTTACCGAATATTACGCTACTCATTAAGCCCTAAACCAACCATTAGCTATACTATTAAATCATGAAAAAATTCTTGCTTGTAGAAGACAGCCCCATCGTTGTCAAAATTATTAAGCACATAAACGATGCAGACACTTGCTTTGAACATGATACGGCGACTTCATTCGAAGAGGCCAAAAAGCTGATTAAGTTAAATGGCGCAGACAACTACCTAGTGGCCGTTGTTGATTTAAACCTACCCGATGCACCTAATGGCGAAGTCGTTGATTACACCATTTCTCAAAACATGCCGACCATTGTTTTGACTGGAAATTACGACGAAGACAAACGCCAGCAAATGCTCGAGAAAAACATTGTAGACTACATCGTCAAAGAGAGCCGATTCTCGTACGAATATGTCATCAAACTAATACACCGCCTTCATAAAAATCAGGATATAAAAATTCTGGTTACCGACGATTCAAAAGTTTCCAGAAACTACATTAAGAGCTTACTTAAAAACCACCTATACCAAGTAATTACCGCTGATGATGGTGACACAGCCCTTGAGATAATCAATAACAATCACGATATAAAGCTTCTCATTACTGACTACAACATGCCTAGAATGAACGGGTTTGATCTAGTCAAAAATATTCGCAGAGAAGTAGGCAAAAATGAACTTGTTATCATAGGGCTTTCTGGAGAGGGAGACGGCAAGCTTACCGCCAAATTTATTAAGAATGGTGCAAACGACTTCCTTAGAAAACCATTCAGTCACGAAGAGTTTCACTGCCGACTCATGCATAACATTGAAAGCATCGAATACGCTCAGGCCATGAAATACATGGCTTACCATGACTACGTCACCGGCCTACCTAACAAACGTACCTTCTTTGAAGAAGGCAGTCAGGAACTTGAAAAAGCACAAAAAAATAACGCTCACGTAAGCCTAGCACTTATTTCTGTAGACCAGATCCACAGCATTCAGGATCGTTACGGGCTAGATGCCCCAGATATCGCTTTAAAAAGCTTGGCAGAACTACTACCCAAAGCGTTTGGGCGATTTCATTATGCTCGAATCAGTGATTCAGACATTGCGGTTTTATTGATCGGCCTGACACTCGAACAAGCAGCAAAATTAACAGAAGGGTTTAGAGAAATTATTGAAGATAATATCGTAATTGATGATGAACTTAGTTTTAGTTTCACCATCTCTGCCGGCATCACCTCAAGCCAAAGCAAATCTCTTATTGAACTATTGAAAGATGCAGACAACCGACTATATACCGCCAGAGATTCTGGTGAAAACCAGACTTGTTTTAAAGACTAAACCTACCGATCCAACGAAAACACACTCAAGACGACTAAGCAAAAATTACCGTTTTGTTGCCATGTATAATGACGCGATCCTCCAAATGCAGCCTCAAACCACGCGCCAGTACGTTTTTTTCTGCATCCTTCCCCTGACGCACCATATCCTCAATCGTATTGCTGTGATTCACCCTCATCACATCCTGATCAATAATCGGCCCTTCATCTAGATCCTGAGTAACATAATGACACGTCGCACCTATCAACTTCACCCCTCGATCATATGCCTGATGATAAGGCTTTGCCCCCGCAAAAGAAGGCAGAAAGCTATGATGAATATTAATCACTCTTCCGGAATATTGCTCACATATTTGCGCGGGTAAAATTTGCATATAACGCGCAAGCACGACAAGGTCTGTCTGATATTTTTCAACAAGTCTGGTCACTTCTTCAAATGCCACTGCTTTCCCTTCGACACTCACAGGCACATGATGATATGGAATATCATGCCACTCAACCATTCGCCTCAAGTCATCATGATTCGAAATAACCGCAACTATTTCAGCATTTAGCTCATTACTATGCCAGCGGTGTAAAATATCTGCCAAGCAATGCGATTCTTTTGAGACCATCAAAACAACTCTCTTTTTTGCTTCTGAGTCGTTTACATGCCACGTCATTGAGTATTCTTTTGCTATCGGGTCAAAAACTGTTTTAAACGTATCCAAATCAAAAGGCAGTGAACTTGCTTTAATTTCGTTACGCATAAAGAACCAGCCATTTTGCTGGTCTGCATGATAACTAGCCTCTGTAATCCAACCATTATAGGTCGCGAGAAAATTACTAACCTTTGCGACAATTCCCGTCCTATCAGGACAGGAAACAACCAATCGATACGTTCGTTCCATTTTGATAACTGCTTTTTATTTTTTAAGCGCTTAGCTCGATAGGATTTCTTTAAACCACTCTGTCATTCAGATACACCTTTAAACAAAACCCATCACTCTATTGCTTAACCGCATTAAAATAACGGAGTTCCGATTAAAAAAATACCGAAATAATAGGGGTTCGAATCGCACAAAACGCTATTATTTAATTAACGTAAACTGGAAAAGCACAAAACCAAACCAATCTACAATGCCATTTAATTACTTTTTTTCGCCGCTATAATTTTGTCGTGCCATACAATTGGCGCAGTCTGGTGCACAGAGGTTCCCGCAGTATCAACCGCAACTGACACAGGCATATCCACTACATCAAATTCATAGATTGCTTCCATCCCCAACTCGGGAAAAGCAACTACTTCAGCATTTTTAATTGCTTTGGAAACCAGATACGCAGCTCCCCCGACAGCCATAAGGTAGATCGCGCCAAACTCTTTTATTGCATCTATAGCAACCTGACCACGCTCTGACTTCCCAATCATCCCCATTAGGCCTGTTTCTTTTAGCATTGTACGCGTGAACTTATCCATACGTGTTGCCGTTGTGGGCCCTGCAGGACCAACAACTTCATCACGTACTGGGTCAACAGGGCCAACGTAGTAAATAAAACGCCCTTTCAAGTCAACTGGAAGCTCTTCACCCGCCGCCAGCATTTCAGTCATTTTTTTATGAGCCGCATCACGTCCAGTCAACATCTTTCCTGAAAGCAAAACCGTATCACCAGGTTCCAGCTTCGCAATATCTTCTTTGGTCACCGTATTTAAATTAATTCGCTTGGCGCTATCACCAGCTTCCCAGGTAATTTCTGGCCAATCAGATAAGTTTGGCGCTTTTTGCAATGAAGGGCCAGAGCCATCCAAAACAAAATGCGTGTGCCGGGTTGCAGCACAGTTTGGAATCATCACAACAGGTAAAGAAGCCGCATGGGTAGGGTAATCTTTGATTTTGACATCCATAACAGTCGTCAAACCACCTAAGCCTTGTGCACCAATACCCAGCTCATTGACCTTATCCATTAACTCCAGACGCAATTCTTCACAACGATTCTGAGCACCTCTTTCACGAAGCTCATGAATGTCAATTGGGTCCATTAACACTTCTTTAGCCATCACAGCGGCTTTCTCAGCAGTACCACCAATACCTATACCCAACATACCTGGCGGACACCAACCTGCCCCCATTGTAGGGACCGTCTTAAGCACCCAATCAACGATACTGTCACTTGGATTAAGCATTGCCATTTTTGACTTATTTTCAGAGCCGCCGCCTTTTGCTGCCAAATCAACTTCGACCTTATTACCAGGAACAATTTCATAGTGAATAACGGCAGGTGTATTGTCTTTGGTATTCTTTCTGGCACCAGCAGGATCATCCAGAATAGAGGCTCGCAATACATTATCTTCATGCGTATAAGCTCTGCGTACACCTTCATTAATCATATCCGTTACACTTAACTCTGCATCCCATTGGACATCCATCCCTACTTTCACAAAGACCGTCACTATTCCTGTATCCTGACAAATTGGCCGCTTACCTTCAGCACACATTCTAGAGTTAATTAGAATTTGAGCCATCGCGTCTTTCGCTGCCTGAGACTCCTCTTTCAAGTACGCCTCATGAACCGCATCAATAAAATCTTTTGGGTGGTAATAAGAAATAAACTGCAAGGCATCAGCAACGCTGTCGATCAAGTCATTTTGACGAATGGTGGTCATAGTCTCTCTCTGAAAGTTCTATAAGATGTTCTGCCAGACGCAACCAATACGCCTAACGCTTAATTTATGGGCCAAGATTGTACCTCTTCTTATATTGATAGTGTAGTAAGCCATCAGCCCTGATACCTTTAGTTTCAAAAATACACTTAAAAATCTATAGAAACTCCAAAATAATTCGACAAAATCAGGTTTCATGTCTACGTTTAATCTAGGTTAAAAAATTAGGCGTAACTGTAATTAAACAACTGCGCCATTTAGTTACTGAATATTGCTAGACACTTCCAACTCAAGCGTCAGCACACAATACTAGACAACCATTAGGAAAAGGTCCGTTTCATGTACAAAAAAACCATACTGAGTTTAGCTATCGCCTCAACACTTACGCTGACAGGTTGTTTAGAAAATAACAAACTAGAAGATGAAAACATTGCAGCAGACCCTAATGGTTTGACTCAGCAAGAAAAAGATCAATTAACTGCAGATGCAGGTACATACCCCGTATTTAACCCGGCTATATCCGCACTACCAATACCTAATGATTTGATTTTTGATTCAGTAGCGGGCGACGGTTCTTTTAAAGTTGGCGAACCCACCCCACCAAACCCAGTTTTCACTGCAATAAACTCTTTAAGCGGCGCCTCAACTGTTGCACCAATAGATATAGCTATGAACGGGTTAATTAATGAAAACTCCGTATTCACAAACGCTCTAAACAGTAATATATTTCTTGTAGCACTTGAATATGCCAGCGGCAGCGCAGTCCAAGGACTTCCAATTGGCGAACCACCCACTGCCAGTAGCAATCAGCCTAGCTTCACTCATAAAGTAATTACATTAGATGGCACACACTTCCTGCGGATACTACCTACTGAGCCACTAGCCCCCAATACACGCTACGTTGTTATTGTGACAGACGAAATACTAGACGCTGCTGACAACCAAATCAAACAATCACCTAGCTATGCCAGCCTCACTGATGAAAACGAAGTCTTACTTGCTGACTCACTTCAAGGGGTTCGCAGTTTAATCAATGGTTTATGGGAAACCGTCGGCCTACTCACATTTAACACTCCCAACCCAGCCTTTGGCGGCGTTAGTTTAAACACGGCGAGACAAGCAAATACATTACCCCCATTAACTGAAGCAAACATTGCGATGTCATACAGCTTCACAACTTCAGATGATGAAAAAATACTGAGCTATGTCGCTGAACCGGCTACATGGATCACAGATCAATTAAGCTCATTTGTTAAAGTTTCAGCCACAAAGGCCGCGCTTGCTGGCGGTGCAACAAGCTATCAACAAGTTGAACCCGTTGTTAGTGGTGCTTATGATGCATGGCTACCATCAAGCGTACATGCCGCACTTGCCGGCTGTGACGCCGCCCCTGCAGGTGACGCACGCTTTACTTGTGCCGGTAATGGCTTATTTGGCGCCCTAGAGGCAGGCTCACTAGGGATAACCGTTGACTTCCCGGACCCTGAGCCAACCGCTATTACTTTTGGCGGACCAGTATTGGATGTCAATGCTTTTAACCCCGCAATTCCTGCAACACTAGTTAGTGCTACTCAAGGTGAAATCACTGTACCTTATTACTCAGGGCTTCCCACTAATCCTGATCTAGGTCCTGCTGCCCTAAAATTCAGCCAATGGGAAGCAGATGAAGAATTAGCTACAAACCTAAATACAGTTTTTGCTGTTAACGGCCTTCCGCTAGTACTACCACAAGGCAGAAGCACCGATGAAAACAATGAGACTGTTGCCGCAAAGTCTAAAGTCGTCAATGCCATTTTCCCATTCCCTAAGAAACAGGGTGATGTCACGATCCCGGTACTAGCTATGTACCCAAGCAACCCTACTGGTGACATGAAAACCATGATTTGGGGTCACGGTTTAAGCGGTAACAGGACTCAAGCAGTAGGGTTTGGACCCGCCTTGATCGCTGGAGCGATAGGAGCAGGCCAAAATGTCGCAGTTCTTGCTATCGACGAGCCATTACATGGTATTGATGATGCTACTTCACCACTATTGACTACGATTGAGAGACATTTTAACTATGTCGCAGCACCTGGACAGATGCCCTCACCCGTACCAAATGGCAGCCTGTTTAGTGGTGTATCTGGTTCGATGTTTATTAACATTGAGCACTTCATGGCTACGCGGGGCAACAACCTTCAGAATGCACTAGATTTATTTACTTTACGTAAATCGATTGACAATATTGATTTCGCAACCGCAAATGACCCTGATAGCACCTTAGGCGTATTCTATTCTGGACACTCATTAGGTACCATAAGCTCTCAAGCTTTCGTCGCTACTGCTAATTCGACAACAACCACTGACGACGACATCACCGCTTCTATGTTTTTCACCCCTGGTGGCGGCATCACACGATTTTTTGACAATTCACCCGCTTTCGCTCCCAGCATTATTGATGGACTTGCGTTTCAAGGCGTTACTGTTGACACATCATCTTACCAAGCTTACTTAAATATATTGCAAGCTGCGTTAGACCCGTTTGATGCAGTAAACTTTACTGATAATCTAGTAGCCAATAACAGTAAGGTTCTTTATATGATGGCTGTCAACGACAAGGTCATCCCTGTCTCACAAGCCTCTGATGATCGCACTTACAATGACGTAACAGGAAACGGAGTGACTATTGCAGGCTCAGTATCACATTTATCTGGCGCGGAGCCTTTAGCACAATTAACGAACGCTATAGACCTTCAAGCAGCTGGCAATGGAAATACAAACTTAGGCATTGCTGTTTCACGTTATACTGCATGCGATGCAAACCATGGTACGCCATCATCAGCATCCCCTTTGTCAGGCTTTAGTGAGAACGTCGCCCAAGCAACAAGTATTGTCGCTTCTAACGGCGCATTTGTCACCGTAGCCGACGACACTGTACTCCAAGCTTTACCATTACCTGCATGGTCAAAAACTACCGCTTGTTCACCATAACAACAAGCTTTATTAAGAGTTAAACATAAGCCCTGCCAAGGAAACAACGCAGGGCTTTTTTATGCCCCCTCACCACTCATGTCACGTGGATCAGTATCTCAAACCAAAAGACACTAAAACCTAGTATTTAAGGGAGTATTTAACAATTATCACTGTTGACCCTCGTTAGGATTTACGTATAATGCCTGCTTCTAAACCACCTCATCACAATCTGGTTTAGAGCATACACACCCACATTGTATGTTAAGTAGATTTGAGTAATGCCAGTATGATGGAATTGGTAGACATAGGGGATTCAAAATCCCCCGCCTTCGGGTGTGGCGGTTCGAGTCCGCCTACTGGTACCACTATTTAGAACCCTAGCCGTTTGGTTAGGGTTTTTTTGTGTCTAATTTTTTATTATTCTAAAATAAAAAAAATTGGGAAAGATGTTCGGTTTAATGGGGTTAGTGTTATTTCAGGGCTGGAATGTAAATATCTCAAAATCCACTTTATGCGGTTTTGTAACTGTAGGAATGAGGTATGTAGATGTGATGATTTATGCATCTATGGAACCGGAAAAATTAAGTTCTCTAGCGCCTGAATTACGCCTCAGAACACTTCCCTACCAGGCATCAAATGCCCTTTTTAGGAAACTTAAAAGGTTAAGTTTTCCCTCCGCTGTGTGAGCGGGATATATCTATAGATTTAGATATCGAAAGGAGGTGGGTATCCCCGACTGTACCCAATATGCACCTAACTACCGCCCAAGGCTTCGGTGTAAAGTATTTGAGCCTCATGGACTAACGCTTACGGCAGAATTTATGATGCCTGTGATGACAAACTCCTCTCAATCCTATGAACGGTCGAAACGTACGCTGATCCACCAGTTAATTGATCTTGATCAATATCCAATACATGACCTAGACAGCAATGCCGGGCGCGATCTGGTGTCGAAGTGCCAACAGTCTCTTGCCGATACAGCAGGTGCATTGCTACCAGACTTCGTGAGGCCGGAAGCACTATCCAGGATGGCGACCGAAGCCGAACAATTGGTCGAGGTATCCCACCGCTATGATCGACCGCGCGAAGCCTTCCTTGGGCATCCGCGTTTCGGCGAT
>CAJWBJ010000085.1 GCA_913020495.1 uncultured Oleiphilus sp. | reverse complement strand
TCCTTAGCTCAGCTGGTAGAGCACCGCACTTTTAATGCGATTGTCGCGAGTTCGAATCTCGCAGGACCCACCACTAACTATTCATTAAGAATAAAGACTTAGAAAGGATTTTAAGTTTCAGTAACTGTGTACTAAACAGGCGACTACAGTAATAACTACAGTAGTTTTGTTTATTTCTCTTCAAGAGGAAACACGGCATGCTAAATTTTCATATCCGAAAAGTAACACTCCAAAATGGCGATACCCGTTATCGCACCATTATTACCAAATCTGGTAAAAGTACAAAATCAAAAACCTTTAGACGTAAATTCGATGCTAAAACATGGGGAAGTCGTACCGTTTTAGAATCTCAAGAGAATGAAGCCAAGGGAATTAAACTTTGCACAATTACATTTAGTCGTTTGGCTGATGATTATATGCATTGGTGGACTGGCAAAGACCATGATCGAGTTAGACTTGTTCTATGGTGGGAAAATCAATTAGGTAAAACTCTTTTATCTGAAATCACTCCCGAACTTATTCGCGAAAAACTCAAAGTTAAAAAATCAAAGGCTCCCGCTACTTATAATAAATATTTGGCTGTTATTTCTTCAATTCTCGATTATGCTACCTTACAGCAGGAAGAGGGTGATATTACAGAGCAGTATATAGAAGAAAATCCTTGTAAGCGTGTTCGTTCACTTAAAGTAAGTAATAAACGTGTCCGTTATTTATCTGATGAAGAAAAGCCTCGCTTATTAAAATCTGCAAAAGCAATTGGTGGTAAGTTTTATCTAAAAGTCTTAATGGCTTTAACCACTGGGATGCGCAAGGGTGAACTAGAAAATCTACGTTGGGTTGATATAGATTTCGAGAGAGGTTTGGCTTTGTTACATGATACTAAAAATGGTACGACACGCCACACGCCAATACCTGATGTTATTATGGGAGAGGTAAGAAGGTATCGTGAAATTGGTACTGGCTTATTATTTCCATCGATCGTGAATCATGAAAAACCATTTGATTATGCAAAACAGTGGGCTAAATGTCTTAAAGCGGCAAATATCCAAGATTTCAGGTGGCATGATATGCGTCACGATACAGCAAGTACCTTAGCGCGAGACGGTAAAACATTAAAAGAAATAGCTGAAGTTTTGGGGCATAAATCGCTAGCTAGTACTGATCGCTATACCCATTTATGCACAGAACATAAAAGCCAATTGCTTAATGATACTATGAATAAATCGATTAGCTTGTAACCCTAATGTAATGGAGTACCTATGGATAAAAGTACAATAATCGAATTAGCTGAACAAGAGGTGTTTGATGCTAATCAATATGACTCAAACCCGTCCGAACGTGGTTTTACATCATTATTCAGTAACGTTGTCCCATTAAGAATTAAGGATATTCAAACCGCAATAAGCTATTACACACCTCTTTCCGAAGATAAGATTGAACAGCGATATAGTATTCATTTTTGGGAGGAGTGTGCAATAGGTGTTTATGATAGATTATTTGGTGATTTAAGCGAATATTTATTTCGGTCAATAGATGAGCAAGAACTAGCTAGAAGAGAAATAAGCAATGTGGACCTATTTTTAAATGAGGGAAAGTGTTTTTTGCTGCAATCCCCAGAATTCCAATGCTTTGAGCAAATAACGCCTATGTATGAGAAACTTATTACAGGAACATGGCCAGATTTTTTTATAGCCGAAGAGCTGGAAGCTTTTGAGTTATCTTATCAGGAAAATAGCCAAATAACTGAAAGATCATTAGCCGAGTTAATGAGCAAATATAAAGGCAAAGAAATGCATATGCCTACTTTTATAGAGTGGGTTGAAGCTACGCAAAATAGGGGGCTAAAATATACAGATTACTTTAATCTTCATTGGGTTGCTGCAATGGAGGTACAAGCTTTAATCTGGTATAAGGTGGCTCTAACAAATATTTCAAAAAATGGGAGGCCTTGTTTCGATCCTAAAATAGAAGTAAATAGCCCCACAGAAAACAGAGTCAAAAACATAACAATGAAAACATTAAGGAGGTCTAATGGTGGCTATGAAGCAATTACTTTAAGTTTTACTGCTTTTGTTCATGAATTTAGCCGAAAACCTCAATATGGCGAGCTAATGCTTTTCATGATGGAATTTCCCCCAGATGGATTTATTGTTAGCGGCAAAAAAAGTGGAAAAAAAGTGAGCGAATTGACTATTGAAGGACTAGATAACTCGATAGATAGAGGTGCTTTTAGAAAACGATTCGATCGATACTTTAGAAATATGGACAACAAGCAGGATATTAGTTAGCTTTCTAGGATATTTAGCCATTAGCAATTTTTTTTTGTATTGCTCTAATATTATAGTCTCACAATGTTAAACAACCCGTGAGGCTTTTTTATGAACACCACAGTAATACCCACAAACCAAAACATCCCATCACTTAGCGAATATATCCCCAAAAATAAATTCGCTTTATCTTCTGATTGTCCAGTTACTGATTCTGAATTTAACTGGCTCTTCAAACAACGAGAACAAAATGGTTTTGCATCAGCTTTCGTCAAAGTTAGTGCAAGAAGTTTCCTTGTGCATATTCCTTCATTTATTGAATGTCTAAACGCTAAACGAGGTCTATAAAACTGCTCATTATCCGCGTCAAGCAAACGGCTACCAATTAGGATAATTGGGCACAGATAGGCGTTATCGCATGTCGTATGCGGATAGTTACCAGAGTTTATAAGGCTTCCCGACAAAAACTACAGTGATTTTACTTGTTGAGGAAATATGAACAGACAAAAAGAAGCCCGCACAGAAACGGGCAACCGAAATATAACGCATTTATTTTACCATTCTAAAAGTACGGAAGGTAACTATGAATGATGTATTTAATAGAGTAGTCGCAGCTATTGAAGCAGCTAATACCAAGCCGGCCCAAAAATCAGGGAAAGGCGTACGTCTTCAGTGTCCCGCTCATGGCGGTAATGACCGTAATCTTTATATTGCGGATGGTGCCAGCCGTTTAATAATGGTCTGCCATTCACATCACTGTGACCCTAAAGATATTTTAGAGTCTGTAGGATTATCGATTAAAGATATTTACTACAAACCATTAACGCCGCAAGAAAAAACACAACATAAAATACTTGTTAATGATCGGCAATTAAAAAGTGACTTGGAAATTGAATTGCTTATTTTATTGCAATGGCTCAGTGCATTTTATGAATCAATGTTTCCTATTGATAATGATGCGGATCGTAGCAGAGTCCTATTGGCTATGCAGCGCATACAGAAAGTAACAGAGTATTATTTAAAGAGAGGCGTGTAATGAACGCGCTTAACCGACTTAATGCCATAGATGCTTTACCTGAAACTAAAACACAGACTGTTGCTAATCCTGCTAAACCAGCTAATCAGGAAAAAGTGAAATCAGTAATACCCCCTGCTAAATACGCTAATCCTGCTAATTTGGAAATAGAACCTTTACGACGTAAGCCACCGGAAGCAGAACCTTATCCGTTAGAGGCATTGGGTGAAATATTAGGTGCTGCGGCAAAAAGTATTGAGCGCGTTATACAGGCACCGTCAGCATTATGCGGGCAATCTGTTTTAGCAGGTGCGGCTGTTTGTGTTCAAGGACTTACTAATGTAAAGCTGTATGGTGGAATATCGCCTCTCTCTGATTTTTTTATTAGTATTGCCGAGTCGGGTGAACGTAAAAGTGCGGTAGATCGCTGGGCAATGGCAGGACATAAGGAATTCCAGAAACAATTATATGAGTGCTATCAACAAGATTTACAGTCTTATGATATTGACTTAGAAGTTTATGAAAAAAACCGCAAAGATCAATCTAAGAAAGGCTCAAGCGAAGAACTAAAAGCATCTCTGAATGAATTAATAGTGCCAGAAAAACCCATACAGCCAATTATCTTCCCTGGTGATCCAACATTTGAAGGCTTAGTTAAAATGCTGGCTGTCGGTCAACCGAGTGCTGGTATTTTTTCCGATGAAGGCGGCGGTATGTTAGGTGGGTCAGCGATGAATGAACAAAACCGCTTAAAGACAGTAGCAAGTTTATCGCGGATTTGGGATGGCACGCCTATTGATCGCGTACGCGCCGGTGATGGTGCTTCTATATTGTATGATCGACGTTGTTCTGCACATTTAATGATGCAACCGCGTGTTGCTGATTCTTTTCTTAATGATGCCATTAGTTCAGATCAAGGAATTTTATCTCGCTTCTTATGTGTACGACCGGAATCAACTAAAGGGAGTCGCTTTTATGTTGACGAGGACTTATCCCATAACGCAGACGTATCACTCTATAAGCAGCGTAGTCTTGAATTAATGCAGAGCTGGGCTATTGATTCTGAAACCGGAGGCGTTGCTTTTAACAAACCATTGGAAATGACTCAAGAGGCTAAAGCTATTTGGGTTGCTTTTGGCAATTATGTCGAATCCGAGCAAGCCGAAGAAGGCGCTTATCGACAAATTAGTGGCCTAGCCAGCAAAGCATCAGAGCATGCTGCACGTTTAGCAAGCATTATTCAGGTCTTTGAAAACCCGACAGCGACTTATATTGGTATTGACTATATGACGCTGGGTATAAAGTTAATGAATTTTTATCTTACGGAAGCTATTCGTATCAAACAAGCGGCATTAGATAGTGATGAGCTCATGGAAGCGGAGAAATTACTGGAATGGTTTAAAGAAGAAAAAATAGATCTCATATATCCAGCAAAAATTTATCAATTTGGACCTGCATCGTTACGAAGTAAAAAGAAAGCCAGCGATATTATTGCTGTGCTAGTTGATCATGGTTATCTAGTGATTGAAGAAAAGCCAATAAAGGTAGATGATAAAGTCAGAAAAAAACTATGGCGCGTTAAAGCCTATTCAGTTGATGAGGTACTTTAATGAAAGCCTCAGCAAAATTTGATATTAGCCATTACTTTGCTACACATTCAACGCAAGAAACAACGGAGATTAGCAATTTAGCAGGATTAGCAGTAGGGTTTAAAGAAAATAAACTAGATGAAATTAGCAGATTAGCAGGTTTAGCAAGCGGCAATGATGCAAGTCAAAAATTATCTGATCAAGAAGTTATTCAGCTATTGAGGCAAGCTACGTATAAAACCGGTTTATCAGCACAGCAGTTTTGGCGCTTCTGCGATGCGGATGATATTACTGATATTTACGCTGGTCGGTATTCGCTAGAACAGTTAAGTGCCTATGCTAAATCATGGGCGCGTTACCCTGAAACCATTCCAGAAGGAAATGCTCAGACTTTCCCTACATTTGGTCCTAAATCAGTGTCCTGCAAACAATGTCAGCATTTCACTCCTGACCAAGTAGGCGATGGAAGGGGAATTGGGGAATGCACGATCAATGCCCCGGTTAGTAAAAAACACCCACTATGGCTTAATACTGAAGTCATTTGCAATCAATATCAACCCGCATCATAAGAGATAACAATGAATAATTCGGCAGCTCAAATCAATGCAAATCAAAATAACTCCCTAAAATCTACGGGACCGGTAACAGAAGAAGGTAAGCAAGCCATAGCCAATAATGCCCTAAAACATGGCTTGTTTTCCAAGCAACTCATTTTAAAAACAGAAAGTGATGCTGAATACCAATTATTGCTTGATGGCTTACGGCGCGAATTGAAGCCCGTTGGTACATTAGAACAATCATTAGTCGAACGTATCTCAGTCAGCTTATGGCGGCAAAGGCGATTAGTGAGAGCAGAAACCGCTCAGATAAATCTTAATCAAAAAGACTCTAGCCTTATCAATATGATCAACAATGAATTAAATTTAAACTTTACTGATAATGAGATAAAAGAAGAGGATTTAATTGAGTACGATCAAGAGCAATTAATAAGATATAAAGCTATTGGAGAAGAATATTATCAGTTAGATGATGATATGGAACTAAACAACTTAAAAGAAATACAAAAGTGCGCGCCCCTTATTTATCAACAACTGGCAGAAGAATCTGAAACTGAAGAGGAAAGTGTCGAGGAGTATATTGAAAATTTTGAAGATTTAGCAGAATGGATTGAAGACTTAATAAATTTCTCTCATTCACAAATAAAAATAGCGGAACAACGACCTTTAGTGCTTGAAATTGCGCGGTCGGTTCAAGATAAGCAGTCAATTTTACAAGGTAAGTTGCGTGACTCATTAGCGAAATACCAAGTGATGCTAGATAACGAACTCTATAAAGCCATTAAAACGCTTAGAGAAACTCAATCCTGGCGCTTAGAAACACTGGAATCGGTGACCGATGAAAATGGCTTTGTTTTGGAAAATAAGCCATAAGCAAGCTTGCATAATAAAATTTCATTAATGATTTCGGTAAAAATGACAAGGTAAATATATGGGCGGGTATGGCAGTGGCAGAAAAACAGACTTAGAAACAACAGAAGATGCTTTATCAATTGATATTCGGAATTGGCAGCGAGATGGTTTGTTAGCTAATGAGACAAGATTTACTTGTAGGTGGTCAAAGCGAGGCAAAGTGATAAAAAGGGTTAAGGTAACAATAGAACCTGAACTAGCAAGAATAAGTTACGACAATGTTCCAAAAGAAAAACAAACTTATTCGATTAAATTACAAACAACCAATTGCCATTATGGAGGGAAACGCTACTGGTTTTCTTGTCCTGCCAGAGGCTGCAATAAACGTACCGCACTATTATATTTACACAATCATTACTTTGCTTGCCGGAAATGCCATAAACTCAGCTACTCTAGCCAAAGGGAGCCTGATTGGGATAGAGCAGCCAGGCAAGTGGATAAAATCAGAGAAAAGCTAAACTGGAAGTCGGGATTTCTTAATGGAAATGGTTGTAAACCTAAAGGCATGCATTGGAAAACTTTTAAGAGATTACAAATCGCGCATGATGCTTATGCTGGCACCGCTATTACAGCAATATTGAACTATATAAATTAAGTTTATGATCCTATTGCAGATAAAAATGGCTTTGTTCTGGAAAATAGAGTTAAAGAATAAATTTAATTAAATTAAAAAAGGTGACTAGAAATTGATATGATTTGCATCCATAAGGTTTTAAGCAAGTAAGTTATATCAATTTTTCATTCAAGGAATGGCATGGCAAAGAAGGCAAGCGCAAAGCAAAAAAGCTTTGAAGAATCACTCTGGGACTCAGCGAATAAATTACGTGGCAGCGTCGAACCCTCCGAGTATAAACACGTAGTCCTCAGCCTGATATTCTTAAAATTTGTCAGCGATACCTTTGAGGTACGCAAACAGGAAATCCTTACTGAACATGGCGACCAATATATTGATATGGTCGAATTCTACACCATGAACAATGTGTTTTACTTACCCGAGGCCTCTCGATGGAGCTATATTCAGAAAAATGCTAAACAAGATGATATAGCCGTTAAGATTGACTCTGCCCTACACGACATCGAAAAGAAAAACAAAGCGCTGGCTGGCGCACTGCCGGATAACTACTTTTCCAGGCTGGATTTAGAATCCAATAAACTCTCGGCCTTGCTGGATGAAATCAACAATATTCAAACTATCAACAGCCAGCATGAAGATGTGGTGGGACGCGTTTATGAATACTTTCTCAGCAAGTTTGCCTTGGCGGAAGGAAAAGGCAAAGGTGAGTTCTATACACCAAAAAGCATTGTAAATTTGATTGCCACCATGATTGAACCCTATAAAGGTAAAATTTATGATCCGTGTTGCGGCTCAGGTGGTATGTTTGTGCAATCGATGAAATTTGTCGATAGCCATAAAGGCAGCCGCAAAGATATTTCTGTTTATGGGCAAGAGCAAACCACGACCACCTATAAGCTGGCCAAGATGAATTTGGCGATACGCGGCATTGCTGCCAATTTAGGTGCGGCCTCGCGCGATACCTTTGCCAAAGATCAGCACCTTGATTTAAAAGCCGATTTTATTATGGCCAATCCACCGTTTAATCAGAAAGGCTGGCGCGGCACTGATGAACTCGCCGATGACCCTCGCTGGAATGGCTATGACACCCCATCTACAAGCAATGCCAATTATGCGTGGATTCTGCATATGGTGTCTAAACTATCAGAAAACGGCGTAGCAGGCTTTATTTTGGCTAATGGCGCATTATCTGGGGATGGCACGGAAAAAGCGATTCGTAAAGCGATGATTGATAATCACTTAGTTGAGGCGATCGCCATATTACCGATGAAGATGTTCTATACCACTGACATCAGTGTCACCTTATGGATTTTAAACCGTAATAAAAAATCTCGTACTGTACCGCATGGTGATGTCATTCGCGATTATCGTGAGCGCGAAAAGGAAGTGCTATTTATTGATTTAAGAAAAATTGGCGAGCCGTTTGAAAAAAAGTTTGTGCAATTTTCCGAGCAGCATATTCAAGACATTGCTCATACTTTCCACTCATGGCAGGAAAACCGCTCTACAAATGAATACCAAAATATTGCCGAATACTGTTACTCAGCTACTTTAGAAGAGATACAAGCTAAAGATTACTCATTAGTCCCCAGTAAATATATTGAGTTTATCAACCGTGATGAAAATGTCGACTTTGATGACAAAATGACCCAGCTACAAAGCGAATTTAGCGAGTTACTGCAAGCCGAAGCCCAATCTAAGGATGAACTGTTAAACGTATTTAAGGAATTAGGCTATGAGATTCAACTATAAGCGCATTGGTCAGTACGTTCATCAAGTAAGTAACCGTAATGTTCAATTAGCTGTTACTGACTTAAAAGGCATCAGCATTAGCAAGCAATTTATGCCTTCAGTTGCCAATATTAATGGCACAGACTTATCCAAGTACAAGGTCGTAGCCAAATACCAGTTTGCATACAACCCTATGCACGTTGGGCGTGATGAAGTTCTGCCTATTGGTATACTTGAGTCGAATGAGCCGGTTATTGTTTCGCCTGCTTATGTAGTATTTGCAATCAGTGATACCGAAGCACTACTTCCAGAATATCTGATGATGTGGTGCAGGCGCTCGGAATTTGACCGAAATGCATGGTTTACTACTGATAGCAGTGTGCGAGGTGGTTTTAATTGGGATGATTTTTGCGGTATGACGCTACCTATTCCCACTATCGACAAGCAGCGCGAAATTGTTCGCGAATACAACACCATTGTTGAGCGTATTAAGCTTAATGAGCAACTCAATCAAAAAT
This sequence comes from uncultured Oleiphilus sp., assembly GCA_913020495.1. GTDB lineage: Bacteria > Pseudomonadota > Gammaproteobacteria > Pseudomonadales > Oleiphilaceae > PZPK01. The sequence goes on along the minus strand of CAJWBJ010000085.1, from coordinate 7,109 downwards.
TGGAAGAAGCCGCACAGGCACTTTATAAACACTGGTTTGTGGATTTTGAGTTTCCTATTTCTAAAGAATATGCTGACTCTATTGGTAAGCCAGAGCTAGAGGGTAAGCCTTATAAGGCTAGTGGTGGTGGAAGTGATTTTGATGAAAATCCAAATTTTGGATTACCAAAAGGTTGGAGACAAGGGAAGCTTTCTGAAATTACTGAAGCTATATTTAGCGGAGGTACTCCAAGTACAGGTGTAGAAATATATTGGGGTAATGAGCATTATTGGCTTTCTTCTGGTGAGACGAGAGAAAAGATTATTATTGACTCAGAAAGAATGATAACTCAAAAGGGAGTGGATAATTCTTCAACAAAGTTGATTAGAAAAGGTGATTCAGTAATGGCAACAGCTGGGCAAGGTAAAACTAGAGGTCAGACATCGATGTGTAGAGTTGATGCATATATAAATCAGTCAATGTTATGTATCAGACCTAGAGAAAATAAATTTGAAGCATTTATTTTTATAACTCTTTCAACTCGTTATCATGAGTTAAGAAATGAATCTGATGCACAAGCTATTAGAGGAAGTTTAAATAAAGATAATTTGAGCAGTTTACCAATAATTATTGCTACAAAAGAAGTATCTTCTAAATTTCAAGAGCTTAGTGGTGTATTTGTAGATAAAATGTATCGTAATCGATGTATGGCAAAATACCTTGAAAAACTGAGGTCAGTTTTGCTCGCCAGAATGGTTGTGTCGAATTAGGAGTTGATAATTGAAATTTACAGAAGAACGCCTAGAGCAAGCCATCATCGAATTACTGAGCAAGGAAGTAATTCCTCATGCTTTCGGCGCTACCTTAGTGCGTAACCCTGAAGAGGTGCTAATTAAAGCCGATTTACGTGAATTTCTAAGTCAGCAATATGCCGACGACCATATCACCGCGAACGAAATCGAAACGGTCATTCGCCAGCTTTCTGCATTTCCTGTCTCAGACTTATATGAGTCTAATAAAACCATTATGAAAAAGGTCTCCGATGGCTTTTTACTCAAGCGCGAAGACCGCAATCAGAAAGACTTATATATCCAATTAATTGATTATTCAGCCACTGATAACAACCTTTATAAAATTGTCAGTCAACTGGCAATACAAGGCTATGAAACTCGTATCCCTGATGGCATTATGTATATAAATGGATTACCGCTGGTGGTGTTTGAGTTTAAAAGTGCCATCCGTGAAGAAGCCACTATTCATGATGCCTATATCCAACTGACTACCCGCTACCAGCGCGATATTCCTGAACTATTTAAATACAATGCGCTGTGCGTGATCAGTGATGGCGTGAATAATAAAGCCGGCTCCTTTTTTGCCCCGTATGAGTTCTTTTATGCCTGGCGCAAGATAGAAGGCAATGAAGCCCTCGACAAAGACGGCATTGACTCCTTGTTTACCTTAGTACACGGCCTGTTTAATCGAGGGCGTTTGCGTGATGTGATTCGGCATTTCATTTATCTGCCCGATACCTCAAATAATGATGAGAAAATTGTTTGTCGTTATCCACAATATTACGCAGCGACCAAGCTCTATGATAGTATTAAACAGCATCGTAAACCTGAAGGCGATGGCAAAGGCGGTACTTACTTTGGCGCCACCGGTTGCGGCAAAAGTTTCACCATGCTGTTTTTAACGCGCCTACTTATGAAAAGTCTGGATTTTGAGAGTCCAACGATTGTGTTAATTAGTGACCGTATCGACCTCGATGATCAGCTTTCTGGGCAGTTTACTAATGCCAAAGGCTATATAGGCGATGACACGGTGATCAGCGTAGACAATCGGGCGCAGTTACGCGAATTATTAAAAGGCCGTAGTAGTGGTGGTGTATTCCTCACTACGATCCACAAGTTTACTGAAGATACCGAGCTATTAACCGAGCGCAATAATGTCATTTGTATTTCTGACGAGGCACACCGCAGCCAAATTAACCTAGATCAGAAAATCCGTATTACCGCAAAAGGTGTACAACGTACTTATGGCTTTGCTAAATATTTACATGACTCATTGCCTAATGCTACTTTTGTCGGCTTTACCGGCACGCCTATCGATGCCACTTTAGATGTCTTTGGCGATATAGTAGACAGTTACACCATGACCGAATCAGTGCATGATGAAATCACAGTACGCATTGTCTATGAAGGGCGCGCCGCTAAAGTGCTACTCAATAACAGTAAGTTAAAAGAGATTGAAGCATATTATCAAGGCTGTGCGGAAGATGGCGCGAGTGAATATCAGATTGAAGCTAGTAAAAAATTCTCTGCCAGTATGGGCGCAATATTAGGCGACCCTGATCGTATTAAAGCCTTAGCAGACGATTTTATTAAGCATTATGAGCTGCGCATCGAGGAAGGTGCAACGATTAAAGGCAAGGCAATTATTGTCAGCAGTAGCCGCCCAATTGCTTATTTACTGTATAAGGAAATCATTGCGCTAAGACCTGAGTGGGCAGAAATTAAAGTATGCGAAGCAGGCAGCGAATTAAGCGAGAAAGAGCAGAAAGAAATCAAGCCTATGGAACGCATCAAGATGGTGATGACGCGCAATAAGGACGATGAGAAAGCGCTCTATGACTTATTGGGCAACAAAGACTATCGCAAGGAGTTAGATAGGCAGTTTAAAAATGCCAAGTCTAATTTTAAAATCGCTATTGTAGTGGATATGTGGCTTACGGGCTTTGATGTACCCTTTCTGGATGCCATTTACATCGATAAGCCAATACAGCGCCATAACCTGATTCAGACGATTTCTCGCGTCAATCGCAAATTTGAAACCAAGGAAAAGGGTTTAGTTGTCGATTATATTGGCATCAAAACACAAATGAATAAGGCGCTGGCGCATTACAATAAAACTGATAGCCAGAATTTTGAAGTCATTGAGCAGTCGGTAGTTGTCGTAAAAGATCACTTGGATTTGCTTGGTAAAATATTCCATAAATTTGATAGTAACCCCTACTTTTCTGGCAGTCCATTAGAGCAACTGGCATGCTTAAATATGGCTGCTGAATTTGTGCAAGTGACCAATGAAATTGAAAAGCGCTTTATGTTTTTGGTTAAGCGATTAAAAGCGGCTTATGACATTTGCTGTAGCCATGAGTCCTTTAGCCAGCACGACCGCGATCAAATCCATTTCTATCTAGCCGTGCGCTCTATTGTCTTTAAGCTCACTAAAGGCGAAGCGCCAGACACGGCACAGATGAATGCGAAAGTCAGAGAACTAATTAAAGATGCCCTAGAAAGCGATGGTGTGGAAGAGCTCTTTAAAATGGGTGAAAGCCAAGGAGAAGTAAATCTGTTTGATGATGATTATCTGGCCAAGATTGATAAAATAAAATTGCCCAATACCAAAATCAAGCTACTACAACAGTTATTAGCCAAGGCAATTGCTGATTTTAAGAAGGTCAACAAAACTAAGGGGCTAGATTTTTCTAAAAAGTTTAAATCGCTGGTGGATCAATATAATGAACGCAATGAGCAAGATGTCTTGGTGAGTGAAGTGTTGAACGACTTTACTGATGAAATTATGGGTTTAATTCAGGCGTTAAAAAAGGAAAAAGAGTCATTTAATGATTTGGGTATTGACCTAGAAGGTAAGGCTTTTTATGACATCTTGAAAGCTTTAGCGAACAAATATGATTTCGAGTATCCCGAAGATAAGTTGCTGGAATTATCGCAAGCGGTGCGTGCAGTCGTAGATGATAAAGCCAAATACACCGACTGGAGCCAACGCGATGATATTAAAGCCGAGCTTAAAGTCAGTTTAATTATTTTACTGGCTAAGCATGGTTATCCGCCAGTAGATCGGGATGAGATTTATAAAGAAATTTTTGAGCAGGCTGAGAATTTTAAGAAGTATCAAACGGAGAATCTTTAATGATTAATGAGAAATATCTTGAAATAAATAGGGTAACTAACCATAATGGTTGATAGTAAAAGAGAAACTTTTAAACCAACTTATTCACTCGATGATATTCGCTTTGCTGCGCAGCAAAGTAAGTTTCAATATGCAGGGCGTACAGTTTATAAGAATATAAGAAACTTGAGCTACACTGGTGGTGATGTTAAACAGTGTATTTCTCAACTTACATCAAAAAATTTTAAAAAATGTTTACACTATGAAAATGCCATTTATGATGTCTATACTTGTGAATACCAAAAACATAATGAAGCACCTATAGACCTAATTTATATGAAATTACGCCTATTAAAAAGTGGAGAAATCCAATTAGATATTGGGTCTTTCCATACTTGAAGTGGAGATAAAAAAATGAGCAAATTAGTTTGTGCGGATTGTGGAGCCAATGCTTTACAGGCGTTTACCGAAAAAGATCAATTTGACTATAAAGGTCACTCTTTAACTGTTGAAGTAGAATATTCTGTATGCTCTGAATGTGGTGCTGAAACAATTTTGGCAGATCAAATTAAACGTAATGATTCTCGCACTCGAGATGCATGGCGTAAAGCAGATGGTTTATTAACCGGTTCTGAAATTGTTGCTTTGCGTGGAAAACTAGGATTAACACAGCAACAAGCAGCACAGATTTTTGGTGGTGGTGCCAATGCTTTTTCTAAGTATGAACGTGGTGAAGTTATGCAGAGCGCTGCTATGGATAAGTTAATGCGCTTGGCCTTGGAGGATAAGCTAGTAAATGTACCTTCATGGTTAAGTCAGCATTCTGGAGTTGAAATTAAACAACCATCGGAAGGGTATGGTAGCAATGTTGTTCCATTTAAAGTCCCAGCTAAAAAACTTCATATTGATTCAAGTGCAATTAAAGTTAGTGAGAGTTTTCAAGAGATGAATCATGGATAAAAAATTAATTTCTGATGCCGCTAATAAGTTAAAGCTTAAAAGTATCAATCTTTTTGAAGGTAACTTAAAGCGCTTTAATGCTTTACCTGAAGAAGGTGAGTTAGGTCAGCAAACAAAGTTAGGTGTAAGGACTGAGAAAATACAGGCATCACAAGACAGTCAACCCTTTGAAGTTTTACGTGTGTTTGCCGATTTGGGAGTTAGAGTTGTATGTGCTCCTTCTGAGCCAGAAAATACACCAGAGCCCTTATTTCAAATAGAAGCGGTTTACCAGGTAGACTATGAATTGATTGATTCTATTGAGCAATCAGAAATCGATGAATTTGCCCAATATAATACGGTGCATAATATTTGGCCTTTTTGGCGACAATATGTCTTTAATATGGCTAATCAAGCCGGCTTGCCATGCCCTGAAATTCCTCTTAATACATCATTACAAAGCTTGAAAGATTTGAGCGTTGACACATCAACCGTGTAGCTAATGTTAAAAAAATATTCAGGTTTTATAAGGAAATTACCACATAAAGTTGATACTGCTACGCCTGAAAGTGAATTACTTTTATGGAGAAGCGCAAGCAAAAAACTTGAATGTTTTTATGCTCCTTTTGACTATATTAACTACGATGCCAAAATAATTATTGTGGGGCTAACTCCTGGAAAGACCCAGATGAATAGAGCTTTAAACGCGGCAAGAATATCTATACTTCGTGGTGATAGTGTTTCTGAAACTATAAATATGGTTAAGCGTGAAAGTAGTTTTAGTGGAAAAATGCGTGAAAAATTAGTTAAGACACTAAATAGAACTGGTCATCATAAATTATTAGGGATTAATTGTTCGAGTGACCTATGGAGTACGCATAATCACTTAGTTCAATTTTGCTCACTACTCAAGTACCCTGTATTAAGTAACGGTCAGAATTACAATGGAACGCCAAAACTATTTAGTAAAAATGAAAAAGAATTAAAGACGTTAATTTATGAAGAATTTGTTAAAGACTTGCATTCTATTAACCCACGGGCTTTATTAGTCCCGCTAGGTGATGATGTAGGAAAGGCTATTTCTATTCTTGCGAAAGAAGGGAGTATTCCGCAAAAATTCAAAGAAATTAATGGTAAGGTTATTTCACTCCCACATCCAAGCCCAGCTAATAATGAATCTATAGATTTACTTTTAAAGGAAGGCTACCTTTCTAAAAAAGAATATGAAAATAAAATGTACGAGAAGTATATTAGAGAGAAACTTAAAAATGGTGAAAATCCTCAACATGAATCTACATACAAAAAGGCTAGAAGTTCAAGATGGGAAAGTATGTTGTTAGTACGTAAAGCGTATGGGATTGATAAAATTAAGCAGAATGTGGACGATTGATTATGCATAAACGAAGATTACTTGTGTTTCAGTATCAAGATAAAAGAAAGTTAAATGAGCTACATAGCCATATTGAGCGCTTAGAAACGCTCATTTTACAAAGTGATGCTGAATTAAAGACTAAAGAGTATATCGCGACAGCTTCAGGTAAAGAATTTGATGATTATGAAATAGATGAGCATTTAGAAAAAGTCTATGCGTTAAAAAAATTTTCAGACCTTCTTCGTGCTCAAATGTTAGTTAGTATTTGTGGTTATTTTGAGTACGCTATAAAAAGAGCGCTGGATCAATATGACACAAGCTTGCTAAGTAAAGAAGATGGATTGTTCCAAGTAATTAAAAAAATTGAGCACTTAGATATTATAGATCGCAGAGTTTTTAACTACTTTAAGGAGTATCTAGTTGTAAGAAATATTTGTGTACACTCTAATAGTATTTCAAAAAATGAAAGTAAAGATTTAAAATCTGCAGGTAAATCATATCAAGGGATAAAGGGCGTATATATAGATGATAGTAAGCATCTGAGCGAAAATAGAGATAAAGGCAAAGGAGTGATCTCTTTGGATAAAGAGTTTCTGCCGGGTGCTTTGTCACTTCATTTTGACATTATTATGAAAGTACATGATTTTATCGATAGTAATGATGCTAAGTAAAAATGCCTCCTGATGCCAGGTTCAAAACTACAGTAAAAACTACAGTGTTTTATTCTGCCTCATACTCTTTATAACTTCTTTACACTGCGTTTAATGCGGTGTATCATTAGTAATATAGGGATTTATAGATAGTATGCAGTATTGTTAGATTGGCTGGATCGAACTTTTAATGCGATTGTCGCGAGTTCGAATCTCGCAGGACCCACCACTAATTCTAAAAGCAGTCTCAGTTAATTCTG
>CAJWBJ010000084.1 GCA_913020495.1 uncultured Oleiphilus sp. | reverse complement strand
TAACGCTGGAAACGCACTATGACTTTCGTTGTTACCGATAACTGCATTAAATGTAAATACACTGACTGTGTAGAAGTTTGTCCTGTAGATTGTTTTTATGAAGGACCTAACTTCCTGGTAATTGACCCTGATGAATGTATAGATTGCGCACTATGTGAGCCTGAGTGCCCTGCGGACGCCATCTTTTCAGAAGATGAGCTACCTGCAGACCAGGTCAAACATATTGAAACGAATGCAGAACTTTGCCAAGTATGGCCTTGTATTACCGAACAGAAAGACCCATTACCAGATGCTAAAGAGTGGGATGGTGTCGAAGATAAGTTTAAATACTTAGAACGATAAGTCTCTTTTTGTGCACTTTTGACCTACCTCTTAACTGGTGGGTCAAACTTTGTCTGATTACCCTTCTTCCAAAGCACTCCCGCAGTTTTTACAAAGGTAGCGCGCCTTCTGCCTTAGTATTTTATTATGCCTTATTACAGATAAGCTGTGATCCAAGCCTGGGCAAGCACATTGATAAGCGAATGTTTTCCTTGCTTTTTGAGGCATATCAAAGTGATGCGTTACGGCAGGCGTTTGATTATATAAATCCCTCATCAAAGATTTCCATTCAGCACCATGCGGCTTTATTTTAATACCATATAAAGCGTAAGCAACCAAATGGGCACACTCATGAGGTACGACCTGCTCAACAAATGATTCTTTATATCGCTCAAGTAGATATGGATTAAACCTAAGAAGTGGCAATACATTTGAAACAGAAGGATTCTCATATCGGATTTGCCCTGCTGCTCGACCACGAATATTGACATGTACTGCCCGGTAGTCAAATTTTCTTTGGTATTGGTCTTCAGCAAGACTTAGACATTCTTTAACTTTTTGCTCTAATAAATCAATTAATGACGACTCTCTCTTTTGTACTAAATCTGTCTTCAACAATTACTCTTCCATATAGATTTCGTGATTGGACTTTCCAATTAGGGTAACATGCGCAACAAATTCCTAATTAGATATTTTTCTCAATTTTACTGTTATGAAACAATACCATGTATGAACTTACTTTTACTTATATTTGCATATTAGTCACCACAGGTTTCTTAGCAGGCATCATTAATACGATGGCCGGAGGCGGCTCCAACCTCACTATTCCTGCATTAATGGTACTTGGTTTACCTGCTGACATTGCAAATGCAACCAACCGTGTCAGTGTCTTATTTCAGTCTATGACAGCAGCGAAAGGTTTTAAAAAACACGGAAAGTTAGATATCCCTGACCTCAAAATGGTTGTCGGAACAACAGTTATTGGCGGCATAGCAGGCGCACTACTTGCTTCATATATGCCTTCTGAATATTTAAAACCGACTCTACTGAGCGCAATGATTATAATGGCAGCAGTAATATTGTTTAAACCATCTGTTATTTCGCCACCTGATGGCACAATACCAAATACAGTTTTAGGGTCAAAACAATCCGTACCTATGCTTCTATTAGCCGGGTTTTACGGTGGTTTTGTTCAGGCTGGTGTTGGGTTTATTCTCATAGCAGCAATTGCAGGCAGCCTTCGCTACGATCTTGTACGCGCCAACGCGCTTAAAATTGTCTGTACCGCAGCATTTACCTTACTGGCGCTTGTGATATTTATTGCGCGAGACCAGGTTATGTGGATCCCAGGATTGACGCTGGCGTGCGGCTCTATACTGGGTGCTCATCTAGCAGTAAAAATCACCATTAAAATTAGTGCCAAGGCTTTAAAATGGTTTTTATTTATAATGACAATTTGCGCAAGCCTAGCGGCTGTTTTTTCATGATTTTTTCTAGACTAGTTCCTGCTCTCCGTGCAATGCACCAATGCTTGACTATACTTATTTTTTGAATTTAATTTACTCAAATAAATTAAACATTGGAGCAAAGTATGTCCGGAGATACGAAACTTTTATCTTTAACACAAGTCAGCAAAATGCTTAATAAACCTGAAACAACAGTAAAGCGATATGCTAGAGAGAGCCTATTACCAGCCGTGAAAGAGGGTAATACTTTAATGTTTCCAGAAGATGCTGTTATTAAATATATGGAAATTGAAAAGCGTTTAGGATAAACAAACTAATCCTAATTAACTCTTAACTTGGTGGTATAGAATGCTCAACTAACTGATTTCTTATCATATCAGGGATGAGTATTGATTTTTTTACGGCATGATCAAAGTGAACCATCGTAGCGCGACCTTTAGCAACCAGACGTTCGCTTTGCCAAGCTTCTTGATAGGCCACAAAAGAACTATTACCTATTTTTTCAATATAGCTATGTATTTCAACATTTGTCCCATAGAATATTTCTTGCACAAACTCAACTTCAATTTTAGCCAGAATTAAAGTCCACTTTTTTACATCTAGTTTTGGAACAAATATCTCAAAAATAGGTGTGCGAGCCTGTTCAAACCAAACAGGTAATACTGCATTATTGATATGGCCTAAAGCATCAGTCTCTGCAAATCGTGGCTGTAGTTTTTGTTTAAACATCAAAAAACCTTAAAGTAGTTAATTAATTAAATGATTTATCTTATTGTTTTTATTATATTATTAATAATAGTTCTTCCAAGTATTTGGGTAAAACGAACCATCAAAAAATACTCAACTGAAGCACCCGATTTACCTGGAACAGGTGCAGAATTTGCGGAACACCTTATCCAAAGGTTCAATATTGAGGGCGTCAAAGTAGAAATGACATCTCAGCATGGTGACCATTACTCCCCACATGAAAAAATTGTACGACTTAGCCCTGAAAACTTTAATGGCCGGTCAGTGAGCGCGGTCACTATTGCTGCTCATGAAGTTGGTCATGCTATTCAATATCATTTTGACGAACCTATCACCAAACTTAGACAGAAATATACACCCATTGCGATGATGATAGAAAAGTTATCTATTGGACTGATTAGCTTATGCCCTATTCTAGTCGCCATTTTTAAAATACCCCAAATTGGTTTAATAAGTATTTTTGCAGGCATTATCGCTTTATTAATTTCAGTTGCTTTACAGTTTGTTATTCTTCCGATGGAATGGGATGCGAGTTTCAATAAAGCTTACCCAATAATAGAGAACGGTAACTACCTTTCAGAACAACAACTCCCTGCTGCTAAAAAAATTCTGAGGGCTGCTGCAATGACGTATGTCGCTTCAACTTTGTCGAGCATATTAAGTGTTTGGCGCTGGCTCGCTATTTTAAAAGGTGTTCGTTAGATAATACAAAATATCAGCTACTCCAGTCTCTTAAGACTGGTAGCTTGAATATTGTTCCGTTCTTACTTACTTTAATATGCGTTTCACCTATTTCAATCAGTTCCAACCCATTGAACGACTGACCTTCCCTCAAATAAAAATTATTAATCATCACGCGTCTCGCGGTTTCTTGATCTGAGTAGATATGACTATTGAAGGTTAGGTCTGGAATACTTCGTTGAAAGCTGGAATCTAGCTCTGTTAGAAGAGGAACATCAGAGAAGCTATCAGGGTTTTCAGCTTCGTTTTCTGATCCGGCTTTATTTTTTTGTTCAGCAACCGAAACTGAAACATCATTTCTGGTAGGGCTAATGACATCACCTTCATTAACAGGTTCTATCTCAGAAGGCTCCTGAATTACATAAGGTTGTTTGGTTTTCTGAAGTGCTTTTGACTTTGGCTCAATCAATAAACCTTCGTCTACAGTTGTGCCATACAAATGGTCGTTGTCTCGATTACCGTCGTCAATAACAGGTTCTTTTTTGTTTGTAAGAGAAGAGGCAACTAAGGGCTTAATATAGTTATGCTCAGTGAGAACATTGTCTGGCGGCGCGGTCCTTGTACTAGATGTATGGACTTTCGGTGTTACCGGTTTAGTCGTACTCACTAATGCCTTATCTTGTCCTATAACTTTAACGTTGGTAACTTCAGTGCTTGTATTCCAGTAAAAAAACATAAAAAGCAATGCATTTAAAAATAATACGGCAATCAAGACATAAGGCCACCAAGGGTTACGCTTCTGGTTTGTTTGCAAAATCATATTCTCTGCAGAAAAACTGGGCATCTGGTCTTGATGTCTCTCTTGTTCTGATCGCTTTAATGCATCTAATATATAAGACATAGTTAAGCCCTTATGCTCCGCCCAACAAAGTTGGGTAGTTAAGCTTCAACTGCGAATTAATATGTATGATCGTCATACTGCCGGCAATACCATCAGGCATAAGACCTGACCTTAACTGAAAGCGCTTTAATTTAGCATCTAGTGAATCATTTCTAGGATTACGAGTCGTAGCGGGAGTTCGAGTACGCGTATTACGCTGAATTACATCTAGACTGGCTGTTAACCATTGGCTTTCTTTTTTCTGGCCTGGCGCAATGATTTGAGATTTATAAGGAGGTAATTTCCATAAAATAGAATATTCGCCTAACCAGTATCGATCTAACTCGTCCAAACCAACCCAAAAAGCTTTATTTTGATGTGAAACATACGCATCGTCACCGCGAACAGCTAGCAATGAAAGATACAGGGTTTCACCATACTCAGTAATAAGTGTTAGAACAGCAGGTCGGTTAAGTTTTAACAGACTTCGCCAATTTCCATTTTTGTGTAAACAGCGTAAACCATACAGCTCTGCAAACTCACACGCTAAGCTAAATGGCTGATTTGTATAATTTACATTCCATTGGTTAAAAATGGATCTATAGGCTTGATACTTATCTGATTTATGGTGCTTTAAATCTGAGATAGACTCAATATAAGATTGAACACTTTCTGAGGTTGAAATATTCTTCTGAACTGAAGAGTTAACTGAATCAATTGGCTCTATACTAGCTATTAACTCATGGTTCACTTGCTCTTTTATGACAGAATCAGGAGTTTCGGCTTCTTGTATGCTTTCAAGGCTAGACTGTGAGTTAGCTATTGCAAGACTGGTTATAAGCTTTGCTTCACTCGATTTATAAAAACCAAATAAAACGCCGCCACCTGCAATCAATAAAAGAAGAGATACAGTCAGAGGCATTAACCAGACATGATGTTCACTTGCTTGTTTCTGTACTTTGACCTTAACACTCTCGCCCTGTATTTCACGATGAGCATTTTTAACATGTATAGGTTCTACCATTTCAGACTGGCTTGCGTAGGCACCTAATAATGCTCTGTCAGCAGCCAAGTTAATAATTCTGGGGACGCCACCACTTACTTTATATAATGTCTTAATCGCATTTAAACTAAATAAACGACCTCTTCTGCCAGCAACAGCTAATCGACATTGCACATAAGCCCCCACTTCCATTTTATTTAATTCATGAAGGTGGTATCGGGCTGTTACTCGTTGGGCTAACTGACGAAGGTCATTTTGCGCTAACATTTCTCTTAATTCAGGCTGACCTAGTAGAATTATCTGAAGTAATTTTTTTTCTGAAGTTTCTAGGTTAGTTAATAAGCGCAACTGCTCTAACACATCAATTCTTAAGTTTTGCGCCTCATCGATAATCAATACGGTATGACGATTATCTGCATGGGCAGCTAATAAATACTGATTAATAAGATCGTTTAAAATCTTAATGGAAGCTGAAGGTGGATACGTGATATCAAGCTCATCACAAATTGAAGCCATTAACTCTCTGGCTGACAGTTTTGGATTGATGATAAATGCGACGTCAGTATTCGCTGGTACTTGATTCAAAAAACAACGGCATATAGTTGTTTTACCTGTACCAACTTCACCAGTCAAAACAATAAAACCGCCTTGCCCTGAAACGCCATACAAAAGGTGCGCTAACGCCTCGCGGTGCCGTTCGCTCATATATAAGTAGCGAGGGTCTGGTGCGATTGAAAATGGGCGTTCTTTAAGACCGAAGTAATCAAGATACATAGGAAATGCTTGGCCAGTTAATCTATTTATTTGCGGCCAAGCTTAATTATAGGTTGAGTGAAAAGCAAGTTAGTATCAATTAAACATTCAAGCAATTACGCTTAATGTGGCACGATGAGTTCGAACATCTGCTTTTAATTTCTCAATACACTTTTCTAAGGTTTTACTAATTTTTGAATGGGTACGTATCATGGCAATTTTAGGCCAAGTCGCCCGCTCACCCTCTAGCATTAATTCTTTAATAAAATCGGAGTCCGGGTTACTAAGAACTTTTAAGTAGTGGCCAAGCTTATACCTTGGCGCAACAGTAACGTCACCATAGTAATTTTGCGACATCATTGAATAACAATGCCCTGAAACCTGACGAATTATTTCAGAATCAGAATGCTGACGAACATAATCACAGATCGCTTTTCCATGAAACGCTGCCTCTGCTTTTAGTAGCGCAGCAGGCATTTTCCAGAGTCTATTTTTTCCTTCTTCATTACTTCTATCTAAAAAAGGAACAACATGAGGGTTTGTTTGGCTGACGATTGTGTAATTTACATCATAAAGATGCATTAGCCGTTCTACTGGCAAATCACTCACCATACTGCCGTCCACCCACCTTAAGCGAGGCATATATGGAACATTTCGACCTTCATGATCCTTTTTTAGAAGTTTTACAGGTGGAAAAATTGCAGGTACTGCACAAGAAGCAAGCGCTGCACTCCAAGAAAGTATATAAGGAGACGTATAACCACATAGCAAGCGCGCTTTCTGGTTTTGTTGAACTGGTGAGACACTAATATTGATACTTCTCCCAGTTTTCTCATACGCCTCTTGCATTGTATATTCACCGACATAACTACGAATATAGTCCTGCAACTGACGCTGATCCATAAATCCTTTCCCTTTCACACCATTTAGCAACCCCATCCAGCGCCACGCCTTCATGTTATGCGCGTTAGGATCAAATAATGCTGGAAGCTCTTCATCTGTATGTGTCCCCAAAGCAGCCGCAATGATAGAGCCGGAGCTTGAGCCATTGATAACCTGAGGAAGCAAATCATGCTCCCAAAGCGCTTTTACCACACCGATATGAAATACACCTAACGAAGCACCACCACTCAACAAAAGAGCTGGTCGCCCAAAGCTTAATAAAATATCTTTGAAAAAATCCAGTTTCTTTGCTGCTGTAAGATTGTTTAAATTGTTATCACAAACATATTCTAAGCTTGAACATACTTCTGTTACATAATCTTCAATAAGTGATTTGGTACCAAAGTGACATTGTTGATATAGCCGTATATCACCCATATTACCTAGGTCATGATGCAAGCCTTCGCGTAACGCGCGATAAAGACCATCAATGTCTCCCTGTTCCTTAAATTTTCTTAGTAATATTAAGCGGTCAGATAAAAGCTCATAATTATAGATATCTGAGGCTATATTATCCTTCCAGGCACTTTTATTTTCCAAAGCGTCAAGCGTTTGTGCAGCATCCTTCCACTGCTCATAGCTTGTTGCAGTAGCCATTAATTTTTTATGTTTTTTAAATGGATTATTCAAACCAACTAGACCCCATAACCTGTTTTGTTATCAAATAAGTATTAATATAACTATAGGACAATAAGAAGGTTAAATGTGTTTAGCTTGGTTATTAGAATGTGAAGTTATGTTATAGCGGGGCGGAGTGTGATTGAATTGGCACTATTTAATTGTGCAGGCGTTCAACTAAAGCAGATGTTCGACTCAAATAAAAAAACATCCAAATACCTTAACAGTCAGAAGTCATCATAATCATCAAAATCTTCATCTGCAAAAGGGTCGTCAACCTCTCCATCATTTATCAGAAAGTCTCTGTTTTGATAGTAGGCGCTACGAATAAAATCGTAACGATCAGTTCCCAAAAGTAAGTTTTCAGCGCCTAATAAATCAGCACGCTTATCAAGTAGTTTAACGCCTGTTGCAAGATATCTTGTGTCAGTATGAATATCATCAATGTACTGCAAGGGTTCGAATGCTGTATCAACCAAACTTCCCGACAAGTCTCTGACTGTAGAGGGGCCTAAAAAAGGCAGCATTAAATAAGTACTACTTTCGTAACCCCAATAGCCTAATGTTTGCCCAAAATCTTCTTCATTGTTATTCAAACCAAACGAAGTTGCCACATCAAATAGGCCACCAAGCCCAAAAGTAGTGTTATAAATCACTCTATTCAAGGATACGATTGCATTATGGAATTTAGCTTGAAGTAAGGAGTTTGCGAAGGTTTCAACATCACCTAAATTATTAAAGAAATTAGTAATTCCTTTATTTACAAAAGAAGGTGCTACATATTTATAAGCTTCAGCCACTGGCTTTAGAACGTACTGGTCGGCTTGATCATTAAAGTCAAAGACAACACGATTGATCGGTTCAAAATAATCAAGATCTTCATATGATTCCGTCGCATATATGGTGCCTGAAAATAAGCTAAAAACAAGAGAGAGTAAAACTAAAAAATTACCAGAGCTGATTGAAGTAACCTTAAGAAATAATTTCACAAGAAATTTGCCTTACTTATTGTTTTTTTAGAATAATATTGCCGACAGAATACCCAGCGCCAAAGGAGCATATTACGCCAACATCACCTGATTTCAAGTCTTTACGATGTTTATGGAAAGCAATAACAGACCCTGCTGAACTTGTATTAGCATATTCATCTAAAATGACAGGCGCCTCATTTTCTTCGACTGGCCGTCCAAATACACGCTTGGCTATGAGTTGATTCATACTTAGATTAGCCTGATGCAACCACATTTGCTTGAGGTCATTAGCGGTAAAGTTATTCTCTTCTAAATGTGCTGATATCATTTTAGCAACTAGTGGAGAAACCTCTTTGAATACTTTACGACCTTGTTGTACAAAAAGTTTATCGGATGAATTTTCAGAACCTGGTGCTGTTCTGTTTAAGAAACCAAAATTATTTCTGATATTGTTTGAGAATTTTGTCATTAGTTTTGCACTTATGACCTCAAAAGAGTCATCCGTTGCGAGATTGTCTTCTCGTTCAACCACAACAGCGGTACAAACATCTCCAAAAATAAAGTGGCTATCACGATCACGAAAGTTCAAATGTGCGGTGCAAATTTCAGGGTTAATCAACAATACTGCTTTTGCTGACCCTGTTTGAACTGCATTTAAAGCCGCTTGTAAACCAAATGTAGCCGAAGAGCATGCAACATTCATGTCATAAGCAAACCCTTCAACACCAAGATAGTGCTGCACTTCTACAGATACGGCCGGATAGGCTCGCTGTAGGTTTGAACATGCAACAATAACAGCATCAATGTCTTCCACACTGCGATTAGCATTCTTTAAAGCATCTTTAGCTGCTGCGACAGCCATTTCACATAAAATACTGGGTTCATCATTACTTCGTTCAGGAAGTAGAGGGTGCATAATTTCAGGGTCAAGAATGCCCGACTTATTCATAACATAGCGGCTTTTAATGCCAGATGCTTTTTCTATAAAGGCAGCTGAAGACTCTTGAAGCGGATCTAGTTCTCCTTTTTCAATTTTTTCAGCATTGGTTGCATTAAAATTCTGGACATAGGTATTAAAACATTCAACGAGTTCTTCATTTGAAATTGACTCTGACGGTGTATAGAGCCCTGTACCACTAATTGCTGCTTTGATCATACCTACCTCTTACAAATGATGTTATTCGTATCTTTTAGACAACAAACCAATTAACGAGTCAGACTACTTTTGACTAACAAATAAGGCAACTAAAATTTAGCCAAGTGCGGTGAAGAAACGGTCAGGCTCGTCTTACTGATTCCCACTGTTTGTTTAAACGCTTTTCTGAAACAGGTTCAACGGTCTTTAAACATTGTGCATACCATGAAATACGCAACTCTTCGAGAAGCCAGCGAAAGCGGATTAGCTCTACATCAACAATTCCTTGTGCTTCAAATTGTTTTTTACGCTCCTGATACGCTTCCCACCACTGACGAAGTAGTGGAACATAGCGTCGTTCATTTGCAAGCTCACGCGGCATTTTATCTAAACGAATCGTACATGCCTCAAGGTAAACAGGCATTCTACGTAAATAGTTAATGGGGGTTGACGTTAAGAAACCGTCATATATAAGTTGACTTAACTGGCTTTGAAGGTCTGCCATAGGGATGGCAACAGACAGATTAACCTTACCTTTCAGTTTCTTCATGAGTAGGTGGTATTTTTGTAGAATCATAAACACCAAATTAGCAAACTCAGCAACGGTGACCAGAAAATCACTTCTGCCTTCTTCGTAAATGGCTTCGAACTCTTTTTTGGTAAAAACAGACTTATCATGATCTAAAAAGTGGGTCATGACAGCACCAATTAAAAAATCATCGTATAATTTTTTTGTTTGTCCTACGGGGGCGTAAAGCAAGGCAATTTCTTTATAATGCTTAATATCTTTTTTAAATAAACCTGCTTGGGCAGAAAGTTTATTCGATAGAAGTCTGGCAACACCAAATTTCGATAATTTTTTTGCTTGCAAGTCATTTGGACATAAGGTTTTTTCAACATGGGTTGTACAGTCTTTTAATGCTGGGTACATCAGCATTTCTATTCCTGCTTGAACCACTACGACTTCTGTCTCTAGCTGGTTGAAATCCCAATTTGTTATTTTCTCTACCTTTGGAGGTGCTTCATTCGAAATACTAGGGGTTTTATCTATTAAATGCTCAACTTTCTGAACAACATTAAGTAAGTCACGCCCCTGCTCTATCACTTTCCCACTGTTATCAATAATCTGAATATTAAAGCGTAAATGGTTCTCCAATAACTCAAAACTCCATGCTTCATAAGGAACTTCAACAGTTGTTTGTCGTTTTAACTCATGGCTTAAAGCGTCCAGTAATGAAGATTCTGAGCTTTCTACCCTAGGTAAAATTTTATCTACAATATCGGGGACAGGCACAAAATTACGGCGTATTGTGCGTGGTAGATTCTTAATGAGTTGAATACACTTTTCCCTGAGTAAGCCGGGGACTAATTTTTCAAGACTACTAGCAGTAAGCTGGCGAATAGCATTTACTGGAACCGAAATAGTGACGCCATCCTCATTTGTACCAGGATCAAAATGATAACTTAAAGGGAATCGAATACCATTCGTCTCAATCTGGTTAGGGTAAAGTGAAGCATCAAATTCTGAGGCACTATCACTTAATAGATCTTGTTTTGTGAAACAGAGTTTCGACTTTTCTTCTTTAGATAATTTTCGAAACCATTTTTCAAAACTAGCTCCGCTGACAATATGCACTGGAATAAGCTGTTGGTATAAGTCAAAAACCGTTTCATCATCTACCAGCATGTCCCGCCTTCGAGTGCGGTCTTCCATAGCCTCAAGCGATTTGATTAACTCTTTATTTTTGAGTAAAGGAAAAGCATTACCTTTATATTCACCGTCTACCAACCCTGATCGAATAAAAATTTCACGGCTGATTACCGGATCGATTTTACTAAAATTAACCGGTCGGTTTGACACGATCTCCAATCCATAAAGTGAAACTTTTTCGTTCGCTATAACCTGAGCACGTTTAGCCTTCCAGACAGGTTCAGACCAAGACTTTTTGATTAAATGAGGTGCTAAAGGCTCAATCCATGCGGGGTCTATTTTTGCATTATTACGCGCATAGACTTGCTGGGTTTCAACTATCTCGGCTGAGAAAACCCATTTCGGGCGTTTTTTATTTAACGCTGATCCGGGAAATAAATTAAACTTTCGATTTCGACAACCATGATATTCGCGTTTTTCTTCATGCCTACCTACATGCCCTAACATGCCACTTAATAAAGATTGATGAATCAAATCGAAATTTGACTCTGTTGTATTCTCAATTAACTTCATACCTTTTAAAACTAAATGTAATTGACGATGAATTTCACGCCATTCTCGCATTCGCATAAAAGATAGAAAGTTCTTTTTGCAATATCGTTTTAATTGATTACTGCTTAACTCTTGACGCTCATTTTCGTAGTGGTTCCATAAGTTTAAGTACGACATAAAGTCTGAGTCTGGATCTTTAAATTGAGAATGCGCCTGATCAGCGGCTTGCTGTTTATCATTTGGACGTTCTCGAGGGTCCTGTACACTCAACCCGCTTACTATGATAAGCACTTCTTTAAGAGAACTATTTGCAGCAGCACTTAGCAGCATTTTACCAAGTCGTGGATCGGCAGGGAGCGCAGCTAATTGCCGCCCTACTTTTGTAATAACGCGTTGATCGTCAACTGCATTTAATTCATGAAGTAATTTATAGCCATCATTCCATAGGCGATTATCTGGTGGATCAATAAATTCAAAATCACTCACTTTACCAATACCGGAGTCCATCATTTTTAGAATGACGGCAGCTAGATTTGTACGTAAAATTTCAGGGTCTGTAAATTCTGAACGAGCTAAAAAATCATCTTCACTATATAAGCGATAGCAGATCCCTTCTGAAATTCGACCGCATCGCCCTTTTCGCTGGTTAGCACTAGCCTGTGAAATAGCCTCAATCGGTAAGCGCTGAATTTTGGAACGAACGCTATAGCGCGACATTCGAACGGTACCTGGGTCAATAACGTAACGAATTCCCGGAACGGTGATTGATGTTTCTGCAACATTAGTTGCTAATACGATACGTCGACCGGCATGGGATTGAAAGACCCTGTTTTGATCTTTATTTCCTAGCCTTGCATATAATGGCAGAACTTCTGTATCTCGCCAGTTTTCGTGCTTAAGCTGATTTGAAATTTCACGAATTTCTCTTTCACCTGGAAGAAAAACAAGGATATCCCCAATCCCCCACTGTCTATTCCTTTCTTCTATTAAAATCTCTTCTACAACATGAGTAATTTGCTGAGCTAATGACAAAGCACCGTCAGAATTATCAGAGTCATCTTGTATCGCAGGTCGGTAATGTATATCGACAGGGTAGCTTCTGCCAGAAACAGAGAAAACTGGCGCATCCCTAAAATAATGTGAAAAGCGCTCCACATCGATGGTTGCAGAGGTAATAATCAATTTCAATTCAGGTCGCTTTACCAATAGACGCTTCAAATAACCCAGCAAGAAGTCTATATTCAAGCTTCTTTCGTGTGCTTCATCAATAATTAAAGCATCATATTTTGTAAGAAAGCGATCATGCTTTATTTCAGACAGTAAAATACCGTCGGTCATCACTTTTACAAGAGTTTCATCACTTGCTTGATCAGTAAACCGAACTTGATAACCAATTACACCTCCCAGTTCTACTTCCATTTCTTCAGCAATACGTTGCGATACAGTTCTTGCTGCTAATCTTCGTGGCTGTGTGTGACCGATTAAGCCTTTACGCCCTAAGCCCGCCTGTAAACAAACTTTCGGCAATTGTGTCGTTTTACCAGAACCTGTTTCGCCTGCAACAATAACAACTTGATATTCTGAAACAGCTGCCACTATATCTTCAGAACGCTTAGAAACTGGTAATTGTTCTGGATAACTAATATGAATACTTTGCGCTTCTCTCAATGAAAGCTTTTCTTTAGCATTCTTAATTAGGATTTTAAGTTGCTCAAATTCTTCAGATTGACGGGTGGAGTTATTTAACTTACGTATCTGATGAATTCGGCGCTTAAACCTAACCTGGTCGCTATACATACAAAGTTGAATTTCTGAGAACTGTTCTGAGAAATGTTCACTAGTTAAGTCTGAGCTTGATGATTTAATTTCTGGCATTGTTGACTGCAAATTTGAAGATTTATGGGTAAATAGATAAAAAAGTGCGATAAATTAACATTTAATGACGATGACTTTTGATTCAGGCAGATTCTAGCCTATCCTTAGAAGATAGCAATCAAACACATGAGATAGCAAAATTCTATGCGCGTATTAGAAAACATCACTTACGATGAATTACAAGTTGGCGATTATGCCACATTTACCAAGACTTTAACTGAGGAGCAGCTTGTTTTATTTGCTGCAGCCACCTGTGATGAAAATCCACAATCATTGACGCTTGAATCAGCAAAAAAAGACCTGCTAAAAGTGGATATAGGCTATGGTATGTGGTCAGAATCTTTAATCACTGCCGCCATATCAAATGTAATCCCTGGCCCTGGGACAATTTATTTAGAGCAGCAATTAAAGTTTGATCGTAAAGTTGAAATTGGTGACACATTAACAGTGAAGCTGACAGTGCATGAAAAACAGGAAAGACACAGAGTCATTTTAAATTGTGAAGTAACAAATCAAGACTCTGATTCAGTAGTGTCTGGCGAAGCTAAAGTGATCGCCCCAACTGAGAAAGTGTCAATCGAGCAATCTGAACTTCCTAGAATAAAAATTATTTAGCCATTGAGAGCTCAATCGTGGCGTTATTTCTTCGCAACGCTTAGCTAAACGGCGTAGTAATAATGGTGACTTTTTTACGTATTATTGCGAAAAGATGACAGTATTACGGAGTCCTTGTTGAACGCTTGGTTATATGTTTGATGCTGCAATTAGAGCCTTTACATGAAGCTCGCCACGATGAGCCTCAGCTTGCCAAAGATCATATTGGGTTTGTTGATTTAGCCAGCTTTCTGATGATGTATTAAAAGCAATGGAAAGCCTTACAGCCATTTCAGGACTAATACCAGCCTTACCATTAACAATACTAGACAAAGTTTTCCTGCTTACACCTAAAGCCTCAGCTGCTGCTGTGATACTTAATTCTAGAGGCTCTAGTCATAGCTCCCTAATAATTTCACCTGGATGCGGTGGGTTGTGCATTAGCATAATTTCACCTCAGTGATAGTCTTCATAATTGACAATTTCGGTATGCTCTCCGTTAAAACGAAAAGTTGTCCTCCAATTACCGTTAACACGAACAGACCATATATCCGACCTGTTGCCGGCTAATGGTTGTAAAAATAATCCGGGGAAATTCATACCATTTGGGGACGTAGAAGCATTAAGACGACCAAAATAAGCTTAAGCCGCTTTGAATGCTTCACTTGAATACCTGAGGCTCTCCCAGTTTTGAAGAATTTCTCAAGACCTTTATGTTTAAACGATAGAGTCATATAACAAAAGTAACCCGATACCACAAAGGTATCAACTTAAATTCACATAGACATGATAACTCCCCACTAGAGTGCTGACCTCAAATTTTCGTGGGTTAGCAAAGCCAGAGCCTTAATATAGTTTCTTACGCTATAAATTGGAGGCCAGCACCATGAAAAACGATAACATAGTTTTTATAGGTTTAGATACTCACAAAGAACAAACTCAAGTCGCTTACACACTTGATCGTCGTACTGCAGAAATAAACGATTTCGGCCGAATTAAAACAACCAAAACAGGCTTCGTTAAACTAGCTCGGCAACTTCAATCTAAATACCCTCATGCCACACTTCATTTCGTTTATGAAGCCGGCCCCTGTGGCTATTGGATTTATCGATTACTCACTAGCCTTGGTCATTGCTGCTTCTTAGTGGCGCCGTCTCTCATCCCAAAGAAACCTGGTGATCGCGTTAAAACTGATAAACGTGATGCTCAAAACCTAGCTCACTTATTAAAGAACAATGATCTTGACCCGATTTATGTCCCTGAACCGGAAGATGAAGCCATTCGAGATTTATCTCGCGCTCGTGAAGTTACTATGCGTGATGTGAAGATGCAAAGCATCAACTTAAATCGATGTTTCTTAGAAACAATATTCGTTATACCGGTTCCGATAGTTGGTCACTAAAACATTTACGTTGGCTGACCGAGATCGTATTGCCCCACCCTTACCAACAAATCGTTTTACAAGAAATGATTCAAACTATTAGCGACGCATGGCTAGATTAAAACGACTCGACAATGAACTTACACACTAGGTGAAGTTGTGCCGTTACTACCCTGTGGTTAAAGCAATACAAGCGATGCGTGGCATACGCTTATTAATCGCAACAGGCATGATTGCCGAACTCGGAGATTTAAGTCGTTTTGATACCCCAAGAAAGCTTATGAAGTATGTGGGTTTAACGCCAAGTGAACACTCAAGCGGAAATACACGTAAGCTCGGGTCAATTACTAAGTGCGGAAACGGTCGAGCAAGACGACTCTTAGCTGAAGACGCTCATAGTTATCGTCATACGGCTAAAGTTTCAAAAGAAATGCAGCTTCGGCAGGAAGGCCTGCCCAAAGCAGTTATTGATAAAGCATGGCAAGCACAGACAAGGTTGTGTCGTCGATATCAGCGACTCATTCTGCGTGGCAAGCCTCGCAATGTTGTCATCACCGCTTTCGCAAGAGAAATGATTGCTTTTGTCTGGTCGATTTCAAGAGAAGTGGCATTACCAAGAGTCGATCCTAAAACACGTTTATCACGGGTACCAGCGTAATGAGTTTAGTGCGAACGCATTGGGTCAAGCAACGGGTGTGGTGTAATCACCGACGGCGTTAGGTAGGCAATGTAGCTTCATCGCATTGATCCACGAGCCTAGACTGAAGACAGACACCACGACGTAAAAAGTAAGGTCGGATAGGTTCTTTGAAAGAAGAGCAACCCACGAATACC
>CAJWBJ010000083.1 GCA_913020495.1 uncultured Oleiphilus sp. | reverse complement strand
CAAAGACCCATTCAAACCACCAGTGATTTAGCTAACTTTTGGAATACCTCCTATTTCGATGTCGCCAAAGATATGCGAGGTAAATACCCCCGACATAGATGGCCAGAAAAGCCTTTGTTAGAAAAACCGGGACACTCAATCAAACATCGGCGTCACTAAGCATTGAAAACAATACGAATATTCTGAACAAAAAGCATCATGTATAAGAGTGTCATTCGCATCATTTTCACACCTTGATTAAAATAATCAACGACATCTGATGCGGCTCCTGCGTAATTAATTTCTCCTTTCAGCCACAAAGCAACAAAGCAACAAAGCAACAAAGCAACAAAGCAACAAAGCAACAAAGCAACTAAAATCGTTTTCCAATACAGGGAAGCGCTTCTAAATATACTTATGCTGATTTATGCTATCGAAAAACAGTATTTCACTTTAAGTGCTTTCAGTTAGTTTTTTGTTCCGTAAACTGATCGGCATAAAAAATAAAAACCGTCACTCGCAGGAATTATTTATGACCACCTATCTCAGAACCCCTGATAGTCGCTTTGAAAAGTTACCAAATTACCATTTTGATGCCAACTACCTAGACGTGGGTGGTTTGAGAATGCACTATGTTGATGAAGGTCCGAGCAAAGCTGATCCTGTATTAATGCTACACGGCGAGCCTAGCTGGTCTTATTTATACCGGTATATGATCCCGGTTTGCGCCGCAGCTGGCCACAGGGTGATCGCTCCCGACTTGATTGGCTTTGGCAAGTCTGACAAGCCACTTAAAATATCTGACTATAGCTACCAAACCCATATTGATTGGCTGTTATCACTAATTAAGCAGTTAGACTTACAGAATATCACTTTAGTGTGTCAGGACTGGGGCTCACTCCTTGGACTGCGTTTGGCCGCTGAACACGAACACCGCTTTAAAGCTATTGTGATTGGTAACGGCATGCTGCCAACAGGTGAGGAAAAAATCCCAAAAGCTTTCAAACTATGGAAAGCCTTTGCTTTAAATAGCCCATGGTTTCCCATCGCACGCATTGTAGAGTTTGGAAGCTTTAAGTCTTTTAGTAAAGATGAGAGACGCGCTTACGATGCTCCTTTCCCGTCAAAAAAATATAAAGCAGGAACTCGCGCCTTTCCCGCTCTCGTTCCAACAACAACCAAAAATCCAGCCTCCGAAGCCAATAAATCTGCGTGGAAAATTTTAGATAAGTGGCATAAACCTTTTTTAACGGCTTTTAGTAATGGCGACCCAATTACCAAAGGTGGCGATAAATACATGCAAAAACGAATTCCCGGGGCCAAAGGCTTAAACCACGTGACCTTAAAAGGTGGACATTTTTTACAAGAGGATGCTGGTACAGAGTTTGCGAAAGTCGTGAATGATTTATTGCAGACAATAAAAAGCCCAGCATGAGCTGGGCAAATAACAACAAAATGAAATCTTTAAAAAGGGTTGGTTCGGGAGAGGCGGGCCTGAATCGTCTCTCCGTACTTCAATGTTGTAATAATAGCGGCCGTGAACCAATAAGTATGTTGTAGAAGTTTTTCAAGTTGTAACATTTCATTAACACATCAGTTCTAACACTAAAGAGACAGGCAATAAAAAACCCAGCAAATTGCTGGGTCAACTACTACAAAAATGAAATCTTTCAAAAAGGTTGTTTCGGGAGTTGCGGGCCTGAATCGCTCCTCCTTACTTCAATGATTTAATAATAGTGATGGGCAGCCAATAAGTATGTTGTAGAAGTTTTTCAATTTGTAACATTTCATTAACGTGACGCGCGTCACAGATTTTGAAATTCAAACTTTATCTGAAAAAGGCAGCACAACCCCAAAAATACTACCGATCTGACAATTAGGCCGGTAATGAATTTCACCCTGATGAAGATCTATAATTTTTTTACAGATCGACAAGCCTAGACCGGTACTTCGCTCTCCCGCAGTTGGCTGTGTTGAAATTTTGGAGAATGCTTTAAACAGCAAATGCTGCTCTTCTTTTGGAACCCCCCCGCCTTCATCGATTACCTCTATACGGACTTTTTTATTATTATTTGATAGACATACAAGAATTTTACTATCTAACGGGGAGTATTTAATTGCATTGGATATTAGGTTTTGCACAACTTCTTTTATTCTGACTTCATCTGCATTAACCCAAATAGCCTGTACGGGCGTATCCAAGTCTAGCTTCTGCCCTTTATCCTGAGCTATTAGTTGCACATCCTGAACAACTTTTTCCAACAATGATGTCAAATTTATCTTTTCTAAGTTAATAGAAATACTTGCGCTCTCAATTGCACTCATATCAAGTAGACCATTAAGCAGAGATTCCATTTCTTCAGCGGCTTCACAGGCTAAATCTACTAGCATCTTCCCATGCTCAGTTTTAACCTCACGTTCCAGCATGGAGCCCGCAGACAATACCACCCCCAAAGGGCCTCTAATATCATGAGCTGCCATTCCTAAAAGCTCATTTTTTTGTTCGTTTAATTCCCCCAGACGATCAAACTGGTCAAGTAACTGTGCATTGGCATTTACACGGCATGCGACTTGCTCTTGCTGGAATGGTTTCAATAAGAAGTCATTACCACCATATTTCATAAACTTAGCAATCTGTTCAGAAGAAGCTTTTCCAGAAACACCAATAACAGACATCTGAGCGACGTTATAACGTCGCCTTAATTCACTTAATAGCTCAAAACCATCCATCTCATCCATGACTAAATCTACCAGAATAATACGGAATTTTTCCCCTTGCTCTAGTAGATCCAAGGCTGCCTGACCTGATCTAACGGCGGTTACTTGATAACACTGTTGCTCTAATAAGGCTTTCAGAATTTCTCTGGATGATCGAGCATCATCTACCACTAACAGTTGTGTTTCACGATTGATCGATAGACGCTGTATCATGCGCACAACATAATCTATATCTTGTACGCCTTTTTTAAGTACATAGTCCGCCACACCTAGGTTCAAAACAGTGTCTCTAAGCTTCGAACTAAAGTTACCTGTAAAAGCAATACAAGGGATATTCTCCTGCCCCATTAATTTTGCTGCAGCCGCATCATCTGCATCAGGTAAATTCAAATCAGTCACGGCAATAAATATTTCATCACGGTGCTGGTTAACTAGCTCAACAGCTTCCATATAATTGAAAGCAGTAATAACGTCAAAATCACTGCCTTCTCGAATTGCTGATTCGACACTCAATGCAAACACACGGCTATCTTCAACAATAAGCACTGTATTCTTCATCGCTTACTATGCCTTTTAAACGAAGGGTTCTCAGAAATTAATATAACTTAGTTACTATAGACCAGATATCCATTTCTAACAGCCAAATCATAAGACAAATTATTTACTGTAAGATAGAATATTTGACTCGTTTAACCTAATTATTTAAAGGCTCTTTTTTGATGGAAAAATACACAAGAACAGGTGTTTTCTTAATCCTGATTTTACCGCTATTATCAAATTTATCTTTAGCGAGCCCGCTAACAGCACAAACTATTGAACATTGGCTGCAATCTCAGTCAGCCTTGGAAGAGTGGGGAAAAAACAATGAGGATAAGTTCCAATCGAAAGCTGAGCAAGCTGAAGACAGCCAAATAGATGACCATAGAAACCCCATGGACATGTCGATCGAGAGTATCATCCAGCCATTAAAGTCAGCAGGCCTTTATGATTCCGCCAAGACAATTGTAAACAAATACCGGTTTAACAGCCTTGAAGATTGGGCTGACGTTACTATTCGAATCACTACTGCAGCAGCTGTCCTTGAATACGAAAGTAACCCAAAAGCGATGGACACAACTGAGCTAGAAGCACTTCAAAACTCACCGCAAATCTCCCCCCAACAAAAAAAACTCATTACTCAAGCCATCGAACAAAATAAAGCGGTCATTAAACAACTACTCGAAAATACCAACGATGCAGACAAACAAGCCATCAAACCATTTCTTAAACGCATTCATCAGCTAATGAACGAACCCTATTAAGAGCGCATTACCATGGTAAAATCTGATATTGAAGCACTGACCAAAAAGCACCCGGGCTTAACACATTCAGATGATAGAAAAGTACTATCTCATGTCCAGCGAGAACAAGATGACTGGATTTTGAATACTATTATGATTGAAGACTGCGAAGTGCCATTTCAATTTAAACGAAAAAAACTATACCAAAAACTCAAAGGTGCGCGTGTAAATTTAACCTACTACCCTGATATACAAAAAGTGGCGGGTATGAATTTTGAAATAATGAAAATCGTGCGTATTAGAATTTCTTAACCACAAGCTATAGGAGCTTATCACTACTATGGACGGTTTCATTCATCTGGTGAGCCACATAATTTAAGCCTTCAGAAATAGAAGCAAGCGACTGAGTACTCTCAATAAGCTCATGAGCCGACTTCTCATTACCCTGAATAAGCCCTTCAGCCTGAGAACTTTTTTCAACGACATTTTCAATATCACTATATTGCTGCACTGCAATTTCGGCAGCTTCTGATACTTGAGAGACAATTTTTTGCACTGATCCGACGGCATTATTTAAACGCTCACCTGAAACATTTACGATCGCCTCGCCTTCTTCAATATAATTTGTTGCTGTTTCTAAAATTTTTCGAATTGTTTCTGTTGACTCATTACTACGAGTGGACAGTGTTCGAACTTCATCCGCAACGACCGCAAAGCCCCTACCTTGATCTCCTGCACGCGCCGCCTCAATCGCTGCGTTTAAGGCCAGTAGATTCGTTTGATCAGCTATATCACTGATTATTTTCATTGCGGTCAAAATTGAATCATTACTCTCTCGAATATGTGCCATATACTCAATCGCTTTAGCCATTGAATTTGCACTTTCAGTAACATCCAGCTCAGTTTTCTCAGCTTCTTGCTTAACTTGTTTTATTATTTGAGTTGAATTATTAACAGAGCTCTCCATTGAATTTAAAGTATCATTCATGACGTGAGTCACGCTAACCTGTTGCTCAAGACTACTATTAATATTATTACTTTGTTGCACCATACTTTGCATGGTACTTGACAATTCGTCAGATGAATTAAGCAGAGTCTCAGCTCTGAGCGTCGCATCTTGTAATATCCCGCCCAAATGTGACGAAACCTCATCAGAACGAGTTAAATGCATTTGAGCCTCCTTAACAGCCCTATCTGAAACATCCAAGGCGTCATAGCGAACCCTATTGGTAAACCAGAGCGTTACACCAATCACTACAATTGGTAAAAGGTAACCTGAATAAATATTGATTTTTATCTGCTTCGCATCAAGTTCAAAGTGAGGGTATCCATAGCCAGATTGATCACCGACAACAAGCAGAACTGTAAAAACAGACATTACAATAAACCACATTAAGCCAAAACGATTATCCGTGATAAGGTAAGCAAACACCATCACACCAACAATCCAAAAAATATGAGCAGAGTGAATTGCTTCCAAATGGTAGATCAAAGAGCCACAGTAAATCACCATTAAACTGACACTTAAATTGGCTAAAAGCATACTAGGTAAAACTTTGTGTTTATTTAAAACCCCAATTAGGGGCGCACCTATTACCAAAACCCAGGCCCAATTGGCCAGTGAATCGTAACCAAGTCTGGTCCATTTAATTAGGCTATACAAAGCGGCCAAAAAAGAAACAATACAAGCAAAGGCAATTATTTTTTGTTGTAAGCTATTCTGCTTATTCTCTGCATCTGCAGGCAATGTAAACTTGTAAAATTCACTAAATGGGTTAGCCAAAACTAAATCCTTAAAGAAATCAAAATAAGCCAGTGAATAAGAGAACACCCACTGCAACACTACTCATAATTAAAGTTCCAAATTCATAATATGTAAAGTATATGCGCACTTCCGCATCCAGAATTACAGCTACATTTACTTATTAATCACTCAAGTTTTTACTAGCACAAACCAAAAAAATGACATTTTTATTCCAAAATGAATTATTAGAGCATATACTCTAATTAGAGTGATTGCTCTATCTTCTTATTTTGACCAATCATAACAATCAAATCTACCTGAGACACCCTATGCTATTTTCTTTAAAAGTTCCGTATTACAAAGGCCTGGCAAAAGTAATGAAAGTTGCCGCTGCAATTGTCCCAATGCCTAAGCCTACACTATTTACTGGAGAAGACTCTTCTCTTGAGCTATGTCAGGCTATAGACCAGCTAGGGTATAAAAAGATTTTGATTGTAACGGATGAAGTCTTAGTAAAAATTGGTTTATTGGATAAGATTAAAGCTCAATTAGATGAGCTCAACATAACTTACGTTATTTATGACGGTATTTTACCTGACCCCACCTATGATCAAGTTCATACAGGTTTAGAGATTTTACGCAATAACAATTGTGAAGCAGTTCTGGCTGTTGGTGGTGGTTCTCCTATTGATGCAAGTAAAGCAATTGCCGCAAAAGCGACCAATAACAAACCTTTAGAAAAAATGGCTGGTCTATTTAAGCTACGTAAAGCTCCGTTGCCATTTTTCGCAATTCCTACCACAGCAGGAACAGGCTCAGAAGTAACTATTGTATCAGTCGTATCCGACCCAGTTACCCACCAGAAAACACCTATAATTGATCCTAAGCTTGTACCTATGATGGCGGCACTGGATGGGTCTCTAATGCTAGGGTTACCCGCATCAGTTACAGCAGCAACGGGAATGGATGCATTAACCCATGCTATTGAGTCATTCATTTCTGTGAATGCCACGCCTGATACTGACGCCTACGGCTTAGCCGCTACGCGTTTAATTATGGAAAATCTGGAAACAGCAGTTAAAGACGGTAAAAACTTTGAAGCGCGACAAAACATGGCTATGGCGTCTTATTACGCAGGTCTAGCCTTCACGAAAGCCAGCGTAGGATATGTTCATGCGATAGCACACAACTTCGGTGCTTATTACTCAACACCACACGGCTTAGCCAATTCAATTGTTTTACCTCATATTCTGGATTATTCAAAAGAGTCAATCATTGATCGACTTGCTCAACTCGCTGAAGTAAGCGGATTAAAGAAAGGCAAAGAAACGAACAAGCAATTGGCCGACAAGTTTATTGCCAAAGTGCGCAGCATGCTGAAAGAGTTTGATATCCCTGAACAGCTGGATTCGCTAAAAACTGACGATATTCCTAAGATTGCTAAATCTGCACTCGAAGAGGCACATATGAACTACCCGGTTCCTAAGTATATGAACCAGAAGATGTGCGAGTCATTACTAACAAAGATGGTTGCTTAACTTAAGACCCAAAAAGGCAAATATCGTACATTTCTATTGACATGAGACTATTAAAACGGCATAGTCTCGCGTCATTTTTATATAGGCTTAGGTTTTTACCCAAGCCCGTTAATCAAGTAATTCGCGAACATTAGGAGCAATACGGTGGCCAACTCCCCATCTTCAAAAAAGCGCGCGCGTCAGCAAGACAAACGCCGCCAGCACAATAACAGTCAACGTTCTATGGTTAGAACATACATCAAAAAAGTAGACTCTGCAGTTGCTAGCGGAAACTATGATAATGCTCAAGCAGCATTTCTAGCCGCAGCGCCAATCGTCGATAAGATGGTTAACAAGGGAGTCTTCCCTAAGAATAGAGCTGCTCGCATCAAGAGCACATTAAACGCTCGAGTAAAAGCACTTAAAGCCTAAGCTCTTAAGTACTTATACCGCATAAAAAAACCGGCAAGTGCCGGTTTTTTTATGCTCGATTTTAGCTTAAACACACCTACACCAGAACCAAGTTATCCCGATGTATCAACTCTGGCTCATGACTATAACCTAAAATACCGATAATCTGATCACTAGAGCACCGCAAAATACGCTTTACATCTTCAGCATCATAGTTGATCAATCCTCGCGCCAACTCTCGCCCTGAAGCATCGACACAAGAAACAATTTCACCTCGCTTAAATCGACCCGAAACAGCACTCACCCCTACAGAAAGCAAACTCTTCCCTTCCTGCTCAAGCTTCCTGACAGCACCACTGTCAAGCTCAAGCCGACCTTTTATCTGCAAATGTCCAGCTAACCATTGCTTTCGCGCCACCTGACGACTAGTAGAAGGTAACATTAATGTTCCCAGCAGCTCGCTTTTTCGTAAGCGCAGCAACACTGATGGCATGCGCCCACCAACTACCACTGTATACGCCCCAGAACGAGCCGCCAAACGCGCCGCACGAACCTTTGTTACCATACCACCGCGCCCTAAGCCTCCAGACTCTCCTGAAGCCATCGAGTCCAAACCAGCATCTTCTGCCTGCACCTCTCCCAAAAGCTTTGCATCCGCATGTTTTCGAGGGTCCTTATCAAACATCCCATCCTGATCAGTCAATATAATTAAACCATCCGCTTCAATCAGGTTCGCGACTAACGCGCCCAAGGTATCATTATCACCGAAACGAATTTCATCAGTCACCACCGTATCATTTTCATTAATAATCGGAATAGCACCCAACCCTATAATTGACTGAATCGTACTACGCGCATTCAAATAACGCCTTCTATCAGAAAGATCATCATGCGTCAGCAACACCTGAGCAGTATGAAAGCCATATTTTTGAAAATTTTCCTCATAAGCCTGAACCAAGCCCATCTGCCCCACCGCAGCAGCAGCCTGTAGCAAATGAAGCTCTGCTGGCCGTGATTTCATCCCCAAACGCGACATACCTTCTGCCACGGATCCCGATGAAACCAGAACCAGCTCAAGCCCCTGAGATCTTAGCTCAGCCAACTGCGCAACCCAGCCTTCAATTAAGTCACGCGCAAGCCCTTTACCATCATCTGTCAGCAAAGCACTACCAATTTTAACAACCCAGCGCTTAGACTTGCCTAATTTTGAGCGCGATACACTCATAGTTTCCCTCACAACCTGCATTCACAACCTGAGACAAATAATTTACTCGGCATAAACCACTTCAGCAAGATCATCATCGTCATCATCAAAATCATCAAAGTCATCACCCTCCTGCACCACCCCAGCTTCTTGGCGCATCCTGCGAGCAAGTTTAAACGCTTCGATATTATCTCTGGCCTCTGTCTGCATCTGCATCTTTAAAGCAAGCTCAGCTTCCGCTAAAGCCTCATCTTCAGCCTCAGCATCATTCTTTTCATCAATCCAAGTCATGACATCATGACAAAGCGGTTTAAGACCCTCAGATTTAATGGCTGAAATATTATAAACAGGCCCTTTCCAATCAAGCACCTCAACAAGCTGCCGACACACTTCTTGCTGTTGATCTTCAGGCAACAAATCCAACTTATTTAAAACCAACCAACGATCCCGAGACGCAAGTGTTGGACTAAATTTCTCTATCTCAGCTGCAATTGCCCGAACCGCATGCTCCGGCGTCACATCATCATAAGGCGCCATATCAACAACGTGCAGCAACAAACGCGTTCTAACCAAGTGCTTTAGAAAACGAACTCCTAAACCAGCACCTTCAGCAGCCCCTTCAATCAAACCTGGAATATCAGCAACCACAAAGCTCTTATGCTCCTGAACCCTAACCACACCCAAATTAGGTACTAAGGTTGTAAAAGGATAGTTTGCTACTTTTGGCTTTGCCGCCGAAATTGAGCGAATCAATGTTGATTTACCAGCATTTGGCATCCCTAAAAGACCAACATCAGCTAAAACTTTAAGCTCTAAACGAAGATTCCTCCCCTCTCCCTCACTCCCCTTACTTGTTTGCCTAGGTGAGCGATTAGTGCTCGACTTATAGCGAGTATTCCCAAGACCATGAAAGCCCCCTTGAGCCACAATCAACTCCTGGTTTGCCTCCGTCAAATCCCCAAGCACTTCCTCAGTATCGATATCAAAAACAGTTGTACCAACCGGAACCTGCAAATATAAATTTTCACCTTTTGCTCCAGTACATTCTCGCCCTCTTCCTTGCTCGCCAGACTCCGCTCGATAGTGCCGCTGGTAACGATAATCTATCAAGGTATTGATTGACTCACCTGCGACCAAAACGACAGATCCGCCATCACCACCATCACCACCATCAGGCCCGCCTTTTGGAATATACTTTTCTCGACGAAAACTTAGACAGCCATTCCCGCCCTTTCCTGCCTGCACATCAATAGTCGCTTCATCTACAAACTTCATGGTATACCCTCTCAGAACTCAAGACACTAACACTGCTTTTAGCTTATTACTTACCCAAACAAACCAACGACCACACTACTACTATCGTTACATAGTGAATATAGTTTACTTGCAAAAAAAAAGCCCCGCACTGCGGAGCTCTTTTTGATTCTATTCAATCAAAACATAAAACGAGCTGCTTAGTCTGCAGCCACAATCGAAATATATTTACGATTCAATGGACCCTTTACTACAAATTTTACAACACCATGAGCCGTTGCAAATAATGTATGATCCTTACCACAACCAACATTATCACCAGCATGGAAACGTGTGCCACGCTGACGAACAAGAATGTTACCTGCTTTAACTACTTGGCCGCCATACATCTTGACGCCTAAGCGTTTGGATTCCGAATCGCGACCGTTATTGGTACTACCACCAGCTTTCTTGTGAGCCATTTCA
Source organism: uncultured Oleiphilus sp. (assembly GCA_913020495.1). Taxonomy (GTDB): domain Bacteria; phylum Pseudomonadota; class Gammaproteobacteria; order Pseudomonadales; family Oleiphilaceae; genus PZPK01. The sequence goes on along the minus strand of CAJWBJ010000083.1, from coordinate 6,010 downwards.
ATACTCCTAATATTTGGTTATTGATTAACCTTTAATTCCAGTAATCTTCACCTCAGTAAACCACTGACGATGACCCATTTGCTTCATGTGGTGCTTACGACGCTTGAACTTCATGATTTTAACTTTTTCATGACGACCATGACTAACAACTTCCGCTGTTACTTTAGCGCCTTTAACTTCAGGCTCACCGATTTTAACAGCTTCACCATCAACAATTAATAAAACACGATCAAAGTCGATTTTTCCACCAACTTCTACTTCAATTTTTTCTAGCTTTAGCACTTCACCTTCGATTACACGGTGTTGCTTGCCACCACTTACGATCACAGCATACATAATATTGCTATCTCCAAAATATTTCTAAGCTCTTTCCTCAAAAAAAAGCATTTTCCCCACCAGCTCCGACCTTAACAAAATGGAAACTAGCTCGTCATACCATCACTTACACTGTCTGTTTCTAAAGGAAGCACTTTGGCAACCCTATAACAGAGAACGACTATGACTTTTAGGGCGCGTGATTCTATTCGATTCCGCCATCTGATGCAAGGATATTCCACAGCCATTCTGTATCCAGCTATATTTAGCACCCATTCTACGCTAAAGCAGCAGATAGGCAGGGGGTTTTCTTGACAGAAACAACGTCTCGCCATAGCATAAGCTGTTAAGAAAATCAGAATAAACCATCAAGAATAAAGATTGCGTTTATTTTTGCATTACAGCCCTCCGAACAAAGATGTTTATACATGCAAATCGAAGAAATTTACCAAACAGTTGAACAAGACTTCAATTGCGTCAACCAACTCATTTCCAGCCAACTTTCCTCTGATGTTCCTTTAGTTGAAAAGATAGCTCAATATATTGTCGAAAGTGGCGGTAAACGGATGCGCCCGCTTCTGGTTTTATTAACCAGCCGAGCATTAAATTATGAGGGTGACGAACATAGCAAACTCGCAACGATTATTGAGTTTCTTCATACCGCAACATTACTACATGACGATGTGGTTGATACTTCAGATTTAAGGCGTGGCCGCTCAACCGCTAATGCAAAGTGGGGCAATGCTCCCAGCGTATTAGTTGGCGACTTTTTATACTCTAGAGCCTTCCAAATGATGGTTGACATGCAAAACATGCCGATTATGGGGGTATTATCTAACGCCACGAATGTAATTGCCGAAGGTGAGGTTTTTCAGTTAATGAACTGCAAAAACCCGGACATTAGCGAAGCAGATTATTTTGAAGTCATCAAAAATAAAACCGCCATGCTTTTTGAAGCAGCATCACACTCTGCAGCAATATTATCAAACGCATCAGATGAAGCTCAAACAGCCATGAAGCTATTTGGCTTACATTTAGGCCTAGCATTCCAATTGGTAGATGACATGCTCGACTACATTGGCGACGTAGAAACTATGGGCAAGAATGTTGGTGATGATCTGGCAGAAGGCAAACCAACGCTTCCCCTGATTTACGCAATGAAGCATGGTTCAGAAAGTGACTCAACACTCATCCGTAAATCAATTAGAAGCGGTGACATATCCAAATTAAAAGAAATTTGTGAAGCAGTAAAACGTTGCGGCGCACTGGAATACACTCAAAAAGCTGCCGAAAATGCCTATATGGAAGCCTGCAAGTGCTTAGAGGTGCTACCAGAATCGCCTCACAAAGCAGCATTACAAGGCCTTGCAAAACTGGCCGTATATCGCAACAAGTAAATCCACCCATGACTATTAGCAAGTAAACACTCTATACTGTACCAAAACCAAGAAACACTAATAAACAGATCACTCTTTAACTGAGCTATTTACATGCAAGTGCTTTCAGAACTCGATTCTTCTTTTTTATTTCTTGAAACAAATAGAACACCACTTCATGTTGGCGGCATCTATGTTTTCAAAAAAAACACTAGTCGCTCCAAATTCAGCTTTAATCGTTTTCGAAGCATTCTTGAGTCAAAACTTGGTAATGAACCTTTTTTCCGCGAGCGACTTGTAGAATCTCCTTTAAATTCTGACCTTCCTGTGTGGGCTGAAGATCCTAACTTCGATCTTGATAACCACTTGCATTACGTTAACTTAAATGAAAGCTCTTCCAAACACACTCTTATGAGCCTAAGCTCAGAAATATTCAGTATACCAGTGGATCGTAGCCGCCCGTTATGGAGCGCCACTTATATTGACGGATTAGATCAGGAAAAAGGGTTCAATAAACAACACTTTGCTTTAGCACTCAAAGTGCACATTACCGCAATCGATGGCATTACAGGCGAAGACATTCTCAGCCAATTACTCCATGTAAGCCCCGAACTATCTGAAATAGAACCCATTGAAGAATGGAACCCCAAACCTTTGCCTGAAACTGAAAGCTGGCTAGGGGCCGCTTACAACAGCGTGCTTACATTACCAAGCAGACTCACTGACTTTGCAAAAGACACCGCTTCTTCAGCATTTTACTCGATACTCTATGAGCATTTTCAGAAGTTAAACCTACCTGCAAGCTTAATGAGCGTTGCCGCTACACCAATTAACCAGCAAATTTCAAACAAACGGGTGATAGACAATCTTGAAATCCCGCTTAATGATATTCGTGCAATTCGACAAAGTTTAAAAAACGTTACAACAAATGATATTGTGATGGGAATTTGCGCCGAAGCAACATCAAACTACTTGAAAGATATGAGTTCATCGCCCAAGACACCATTAATTGCTTTGGCGCCAATCTCTGTCAGATCTACTAACTTAGACGTAAAGTCTGGTAATCAGCTTACAGCCACCTTATTTTCTTTGGCTACCACCGAACAAAACCCAATCAAACGCATTCAGCTAATTCATGAAACAGCAACCTCATCCAACAGTTATGATGCTGCAATCGCTGCAAGTAAATTAACAGAGTTAGTTCCATCATGTATCGCGGGTTTATCCGCAAGAGTTTATTCCGAGTTCTTACTCGCTCAAAAACACAAACCGATGTTCAACCTTCCTATCACCAACATTCCAGGGCCTCAGTTTCCACTCTATTTTGACGAGAATGAACTAACGAAATACATTTGCACTGCGCCATTATTTGACGGCATCGGCTTAGCCCTGATGATTGTTAGCTATAATGGGAGTTACAGCGTCACGAGCACCTATTGCCCCGAAACCCTTGTACTTGAGAAGCCATTTACAGAGTATTTAAGTGAAGCTTTGGAAACAATAATGCGAGAAAAAGATAATGCTGAATCGCTTGATCTTGCAGAGGAAAATCCTGCTGCAACAGGCATAATCGAAGGCGTCACCGGCCTGGTAAACAACCTATTTTCATTAGGAAAATAGGTTGTAAGGTACAAGCAACCCGCCTACAAAAACGATGTACCCCTCGGTAATAATTAACCTTACTTTTGAAAAGCCCAAACTAAAAAAGATTTTTTCTCATCGGCACTTGCTGACTTCCATAACACTTTCAATGCCTCTAGTGCTTGTAAGTTTGATGTTTCAGGCATTACTTTATTTTTCTCCATGGCAATTTTTTCTTTTTCCTTAAGCGCCTCATATACACCAGCCTCAGTAGAAACGGCAACGACATTCAGATGAGAATCTATGATTTCTGCTTCGAACACAGCGGCTATGGTTTTCGCTTCTCTGACATTCTGAGCAACTTCAAACCTGAAGTTTAGTTGCTCTCCAGCTTTAGCATGTATCAAAACCTCTTTAGAGTCTGATACTATTTTGTCTGCACGCGGAGCATCTTCATCACCACGCATCGCTTTTCCCCAAATACTTTCATACTGAAAAACGACTAAATTTTCTCCTGGCTTAAGCCCGTAATTTACTTCAATATCACTAAGTAAATAGTTTGTAACCGCTTTACCATTAATCGATAACACAACAATATTTTCAGGCGCCTTTAATACTGATAACTGCATTGCGGCTAAAGTATCACCCTCGTATGTTTTAACAATTCTTCCGCTTGAGCATGCGACTAGAAACAAGATACTCAAAATAACCCCCAGCCTAGCGGTGAATAAACCTACCTTCATACATAACCTCTTTGATAATCAACTTAGACAAGATACACATTTCATCCAACACTATACCGAGCTATAAACGGATTGCACTTTTTCTTAACATTTAAAGACAAGAAAAATTGAATTTTCTTGTTTTTGTTGTACATTAAAAGGAACCGACATATTTTCCTTATGAAGTCGCATTAATTAATGCGACCTAAAATAACAAAAAGAAGGAAGTTGCAATGAGTAAGACGCAGCAAAGAAGCAATGAAGTAGGTGAAGTTCCATTCAGGAGTAGCCGCTTTTTCAGCGTTGGTACAAAATGGTACTTTTCAACCCGTGAAGGGTTTGATAGCGGCCCCTATGCAAACAAGCAAAGAGCCGAATCAAGCTTACAGCGTTTTTTGGCAATCATTACCAAACTACCTCAAGCCTACCAAGCCAGTCATTAAACAAGGTAAGGTCAGGCGATAAAAAAATGAATTCCTTGCAATACGATCAAGGCGTAAACACCTGCCCAAACATCATCAATCATTATACCTAAACCACCATGCACATGACGGTCAAAATAACGAATAGGCTGAGGCTTCCAAATATCAAATATCCGAAATAATATAAAACCCAAAATAATCCACCCCCAACCAGGAGGAGCTAAAATCATAGTAACCCAGTATCCGACAAACTCATCCCATACAATTCCTCCATGGTCATGCACCCCTAAGGATTTTGAAGCTTTATCGCATAGCCATACTCCTAATATAAATGTTACCAACAACATCAATAGATAGGCATATAAAGGTAAAAATTGAAGAGGCAAATACAATAAAACCGCGACAGCAGTTCCTGCCGTTCCAGGCGCTTTTGGAGCGCAACCACTTCCAAAGCCAAAAGCGGCAAAATGCGCAGGGTTAGATAAAAAACCACTCGGCAATTTTTTTGTTGCGCCAGCCTCTTTGTTGAATTCATTTGAATTACTCAAAATGCTTATATCCCATACTTTTTGAACTTTGTATATTATTTTTCACAACAACCCCACTACCTTCATTTACTCGACCAATTTTAGTGTAAATATGCGATGTTTTTTGTTCGTTTAATATCTCCCAATTAGATTCAGAAATAGTAAATAACAATTCATAATCGTCTCCGGCACTCAGAGCAAACCCGCAAGCATTACCTGCCTGCTCTACTAATAGCGCTTCTGACATAGGGAGACTTTCTGAGTCAATTTCCAACTCTACTTTTGATTTTTCCGCAATATGAGATGCATCGGCCAATAGTCCGTCTGATATATCAATACAAGCACTCGCCAGCAAACGAAGCTGAAGGCCCTGCACTATTCTGGGTGAAGGGTAATAGTATCTATTCAAGAGGAATGACTGGCCATCTGTAAGTAGCTTATCATCAACCCTATCAAGGATCGTAAGCGCTGCACCCGCATCACCCAAAGTTCCTGTAACAGCAATAATATCGCCCACTTTAGCTCCTGAACGCATTAATGCTTGCCCTGTAGGTATTAAACCATGCACTTGCAAAGAGATGGTTAAAGGGCCTTTGGTAGTATCACCTCCCACAAGAGGAAAATGAAATTGATCAGCAAGCGTTTTTAATCCTAACGAAAACTCAGACAACCACTCATAATTTGAAACTGGCAAGGTAAGAGACAAGGTAAAATGTGACGGCTCAGCTCCCATGGCAGCTAGGTCACTCATAGCTGCAGCCAACGCACGATAAGCGATTTTTTGGGGTGGAGAACCGGGAAGAAAGTGTATGCCTTCAACCATGGTATCCATAGAGATGCATAAAGATTTGTCGCTCGGGATACTAATTACAGCACAATCATCACCAACCCCCAAACCAACTACATCAGTCTTAGGACCTACACCCTCAAAAAATGCCTTAATGAGATCAAATTCTGAAAGTGTAGCAGGCATAAGTCAGTCACTTTATGGCGATTAATTTACTCAGGGATAAAGTTAAGAATGCTTATTTCGTGTTTCTGCAGCACGAAGTCGTAAACTCAACTTG
>CAJWBJ010000082.1 GCA_913020495.1 uncultured Oleiphilus sp. | reverse complement strand
AAATGCTTTAACCTCTTTCGTTAAAATCGTATCGCCTGTTATATAAATACTTGGCTCATTGGGCAGCTGTATGTGATAGCCAAAACCGTGCGCCATCATCTTTCCAATGAAACCTTCGCCGTGTAAACAAGGGACTAATTCAATCGAACCGTTCAGAAAAGTGCTTTCTAATGAAGGATCTAGGCTATGCACTTCTAATCCTTTATTTTTTAGGAACGCTGAATCTTGTGTTGAACAGTAAACAGGAATACTGTTTTCGCGAAGCCACTTGGTGGCCGCACGATCCAAATGATCGAAATGGCCTTTTTGACAATGAGTGATCAAACAGCAAGTAACACGCGACTTTAGTTCATCCATATCAGAAGGCAATTCAACCAGAGGGTTTCTACGTCTTGATCTTGTCGCGTATTTAAGCGAAGGAATGGCGCCTTTAGGTGCGAACATGGGATCAACTAAAACTCCTTGTTGCTTACCTTCAATCATTGTTTCAATCAGTATGGTTGCATTTCTAATTTGTGTAATTTTCATGTCTCGACCTCAATTTAGTTAGGAGCGAGATACATTGTATGAAGATAAGTGATATTAGTTTATGGCTAAATTTGACATAAAGGATACAATTTATACCAAAGAGCTTGAACTGACAGCGCTGTACTTAATTGTATGTTTAGTGTCAATTTTTGCCATTTAATCAAAGTAGGTGACCTGTCATGATACACATCATTGAAAACCAACCAGTAATGAAATAGGTGAAATTATGACAATGTATACCGTGGATCAAAATCAAGTTTATGTAAATATGAAAGGCAAAGGCGAACCGCTTTTATTCTTACACGGCGTGCCGGATACGTCAGAAGTCTGGGACGACACCATTGCAAATTTTTCAGATAACTACCAATGTATCGCACCCGACCTGCCAGGCTTTGGCCGTACAAAATCACCAAGAAACTTTGAATACAGCCTTGAAAATTTGGCTAGCTTTATTAATCAACTCTTATCTAGTTTAAGTATTACTGATGGTGTACATATGGTGATTCATGATATCGGGGGCATCGTGGGGCTAGCCTTCGCGATCACTCACCCTGACAAGGTAAAAAGTTTAACCATTATGGATACGACTTTCTTTTCTGATTATGAATGGCATGCTACAGCTAAAATTTGGCGAAAACCGATTCTTGGTGAATTAGCTATGTATTTAATGGGCCGTAAACAATTTAGTGCAGCGATGAAGAAAGGCGCACCGATATTGACTGATACTCAAGTACAATCAAATTACGACGCACTGACTTGGCGTAATCGTCGCATGATTCTACGTTTTTATCGCGCACTTGATCCGGTTATTTTTAAGCAATGGGAAGATCAGTTGCAAACCATTGCTCAACGTTTTCCCACTCAGGTAATTTGGGGTAAGAAAGATACCTTTTTACCGGCAGCGCATGCCAAGCGTTTTGGCACTGATAATGTACATGTATTGGAAAATACCGGACATTGGCCCATGCTAGAGCAAGCCAAAGAAGTGCATAAGCTGATTAGTGATAATATTATCCTAGCAGGGTAATCCTGCCCTCAAGAGATAGTGACGATGAAGATTGGTTTATTGATATACCCCGGCTGTGTTGTTTCAGGTTTATTTGCCTTTGCTGAGCTATTAGAAGTCGCGAATAAACGTGCAGGAAAGCCACTGTTCACTACTCAATGGGTCGGGGTTGATGGTAAAGATGTCACCATTACAACAGGAGGTAAAGCGCCTGTCATGACAATGAAAGTAGAGGGTGTTTTATCGAGTGCTTCTCTTGATGCTTTGCTTATTCCAGGTTTTTGGACGAATCATCCTCGTCATGTTGAGCGTGCCATTGATGCATATCAACCGCTGATATCTGCTTTAAAAAAATTGCCCGCTACCACACAAGTTTGGGGTTACTGCACGGCAGTATGTGTTATGGCAGCCTCAGGTCGTATAGATCATCAATTGGCTACGGCTACTTGGTGGTTAGCTGACTTTGTACAAAATAATTACCCAACCGTTAATTGGAGTTTTAGTCAGACCTATACCTGCGAAGGTCAAAATAGAACCGCATCGGGGTTAAATGGCTACCTACCCATTGCTCAGGCGCTGATTGACGAACAGTGTGGTCAAGATGTATTACGAGACATTATCGAACTGATGATTATTCCGAAACCTGAGAAATCTGCGCAGCCATTTACGCAAATAAAACTAATGAAGTTAGACGACAAGCTACTGAGGGGTATTTATATTTGGGTTGAAAAAACACCCGCTACTGAACTGACTATTTCAGTGTTAGCCAAACACCTTAATCAAACAGAACGAACACTCGCCCGGAAAGTAAAGCAAGCGACTGACTTATCATTAGCCAGTTTTATGCGGCTAATTAAACTTCATCAGGCCAGCGAGTTTTTGATATATAGCCGTAAGCCGATTAATCTCATTAGTGACGCGCTGGGTTTTTCAGATGATGCCGCCTTTCGACGAACCTTTAAAAAAGTCTCAACATATACACCTAGTGAGTACCGGCAAGCTTTTCAACGATAAACCATTTTAAAAACTCAATCTCACCAACCTAAAGGGAACCCTTTTGCTCTAGAGTCAACGGTTTACCTAGATTAAAAAGAGTAGTGCTTTAACTCCGTTGTATGCGCTTTCGGGTTTTGACAAATTGACCCTAAACTGAAAATAACTAACCAAGGCTCGTGAGCATTAGCGTTCCTTTTGCTGTAAACACTTTCAGTTGTAAATATGTCTTGTTTCCTAGTCAGAAATTGTGAAATGGCTGAGCATTCTGTTTGTTCTACATTTAAAATCCATGACCTGCATTTGCCACTTTGTTATAGCATTAATTTTTCATTGTACTCTTCTCGTTAGTTCGTTTAATTCTCAAACTTGCTGAGTTTTACTGAACTGAATAAGGCTGTTTAGTACCTTAAAATACGGACTAATTTATCATGCTTTCGCAAGGAACGATCGTTCGGCTAGTTGATTCTCAGAGGCAAGTTACTTCAGGCTATTTTCTGATCTATAATATACTTGTTATTGCTCGTTATCATGAGGTCCTGAGAATATGAGCTCGATAGCTATACTAAAACTAGAAAAATATTGTATTCCTATACTTTGTTGCGTTCTGTATGTGGTATCGAGTGAGCTTGCATCAGCATGTGATTTAAAAATGGGATATAGAACAACAGCACGACTTCCTAATATTGAAGCTGAGCCAAGCAATGCTGGTCTATATTTCGACCTGTATTCACAAGCTGCCAAGATGGTTAGTTGTAATTTGGTTGTAATACGGATGCCTAAGAAAAGAATCTTAAGAGGTATACAGGAAGGTACCATAGATTTTTATCCTGGCTTAACTTATTCCGATATTCGATCAGACTATATCTTTTTCTTTGAGAATGGCCTTCCTTCATTGGATGTGGGGCTTTCTAGAATCGAACTCGGTGATATCAGTAGCTATTATGATTTAGAGAATAAAGTAGTGCTTTTAGCGTTAGGGGGCCCAGAATTACCAACACGAGCGGATAAGTACGGCTATATAGTTCGAACCTCCCCAGAATTGTCATTCGAAAAAGCAGTTAATATCATTCTAGAAGGCAAAGCTGATTTTTATGAGGATGATATAGGTACCTTAAGTTTTTATCTCAAAGATCGCCCTCGAAAAACCGAGTTAAAATATCATTTCAATTGTTGTGGCGGGCCAAAAGTATTAACTTTAGGGTTTTCCAGATCCTCAACTCACTATAGTGAGGAGTTAAATTCCGACTATGACCCTACCATGGCTCAGAGCCCTTATAACTTGCCGATACGTCTGGCGCAGAACTCAAAAGCCAAAAGCTTTTATCAAGCACTTAGAAAACTTAAAACCGAAGGTTTCACAGATAGTTTGTATGAAAGATATTACGGCATACATCCTATTAAAGTATTGAAAGGCAATGAGTAAATTCGGTACTACTGTAGAGTCTTTCCTTGCTTAGACTTCAGTACAGGATGTAAAAATTTCTGACTACCTGAAATACCATTACAACTAAGAGCTTTTAAAATATAGGTTGGTAGAGAAGTACATAATAAATTTCGATTCTTGCCAATGGCAGTTCAATGACCTAGTGATGGACTTTCACTCCCCCCCCCCAACGCTACACTTCCGTTTTCACCCTCTAGCGGCGTGCAAGCCCAAATAGAAAGGATCGTTTTGAATCAGTGCTCGCGGTTTATCGTCATTTGAATATGTATCGCTTTAACTTCCAAAGACTTCGTTCTGCTAGCAAACGAAAGCATGATAATTAGGCCATTTTAGCAATGACCTTCAACGTCAATAATTGGCACATTTACGATAGTAAATTATTGCGGGTATTGTACGCACTAATCGAGTTTCCTGACTCAAAAGGTAAGGTCGTTTGCTGACTTCTACACATAATTAGTACACTTCTGCATTGACAAAACTGCTTATTTTCGCAAATACCTCATCTGACTTTAAGATTTTTCGATGCCCTAAGCCTTTGGTGACAAATAATTCTGAACGAGCCAATACCGGTGCCAATCGTGCCGATTCGCTGACTGGCACTTCAATATCATGCTCATCATGAATTAACAGCGCAGGTATATCACATGTTTGAAGCAATTTGGTGGCATCGAGTTCAGTTGCACTCACACCGACATAATGACCAATAAATTCGATAAATTTATGGGTGGTTTTTTTATTCAAGCCCACAAAACCCGAAAACCGACGCAGTACATTTTCGATCGAAGACGGACCTGAAATGAGCACTAATTTATCCGTCATTACGCCTTTGCCTACGGCAATGGCTGCTGCACCGGCCCCCATTGAGTGACCGATGATGGCATGAAAATGCCCTAACTCTTGCTGCGCCAACTTTACCGTTTGTGAGAAAAGATAAGCGTTGGATGTGTCGCCAGATGAATGACCATGACCGGGCATATCAACGGCAATAACGGTATAGCCTTGTTTAACCAGACCTTTCACTAAACCATACATTTGGGTGGCGCGACTTTCCCACCCATGTACCAACAGAATCTGTTTATCGTTCGTATTTGGGCTTTGAGACCAGCGAATAGCGCTCACCTGTTCAGATAAATTGAAGCGTGTACCCGCTTGCTCTGCTTGTTTCTCCCATGCCTTTATTTCGTAGCGTTTTGGGCTCAGGAACTTGATGCTTGCATTTTTGGCTGCCCAATTAGGCGCAATCACACTGCTGATACGGTTTGTTAATTTATAGCCTTCTAAAGCGTAGTTCATTTTATTACTCCTAATTAAAATTCTACCTGACGTAAGGTAGGTAAAGTAACCAAAATTTTTTACCTTTTTTGGCTGTTCTGACAAAGGTATTCAATAATGATCGTAAGCGTACTTTCAAACATAGTTTTACTATCCGAAATCCGACTGGTAATCAAAGCCCCTTGAACACAAGCTAGCACCCACTGCGCAAGCGCTTCGATGGTCTTGGCATGGTCATTAAATACACCACTGTTTATACCATCGGTCAGTATGTCACTAACGCCTTTCACTTGCGCATCAATTAATCTATTTACCTGTGCTTTAACAGGGCTAGACAACTTTCCCCACTCGCCTGCAAAAGCGCCACCGGGGCATAGCTTCTCAGTTGGGATGATGTGGTAAAGGTAAATGTTTAGAAAATAGTTAAGCCGTTCAAGTGGACTCTTCGCTTTTCCCCTGACAAAACTTTCTCTCATCTCTGATGTCGCTCGCTCGAGCAACGCGACCGCTAAGTCATCCTTGCTTTCAAAGTGGTAGTACAAACTACCTTTCTTGATACCAACGCGATTAGCCAGCTCCTGAAAGCTGACACCACTAATCGATTGGCGTTGAACCATGTCTTGTGCGACATCAAGAATCGCGGAACGAGTATCATTAGGTATTTTCATTCACCTACCTTACGTCAGGTAGATAACTTATGTCAATGCCTATTCCTATGAGTGACCTTTTAGCAGACTTAATAACGTCCTCTATTGTCAATATACTGTTTACATTAATTCAATATGATGCATGTTTATCCACGCAACATAAACATGGATACTGATTACATCAACAAAGCAAAGACGATAACAACTTTCGAAAAGGCTGAGTTGAAAGAACGATTACTTATGAATGTTTTGAGACTCGATATGAACAATATTGAAATATATACACGACCAGGGTGTGGTTACTGTACACATGCTAAACGCTTATTAACCAGTAAGGACTTAGCATTTACAGAATACGATGTTTACCAACACCCAGAGAAGATAAGTGAAATGCGAAGTAGAACAAAGGGTCGAACTTACCCTCAACTCTTTATTAATGATCAAGCAGTTGGCGGATTTGAAAACCTGCTTCAGCTTGAAAAACAAAATCGCTTATCTAGCGAAACACCGAACGAAACGAAGTAATTACTAACTTAATTTTTTGAACACATACTTAAATTGGAGCAATACCATGTCAGCAATCAAATTATACCGTCACCCACTTTCAGGTCATTCTCATCGTGTTGAAGCGCAATTATCGCTTTTGGGCTTAGATGCCGAAATTATCGATGTCGATTTAATGAGCGGTGCTCAAAAGCAGCCTGAATTTTTAAGCAAAAATTCTTTTGGCCAAGTACCCGCAATAGATGATGGAGAGGTCACCATCTCAGATTCAAATGCGATATTGGTTTATTTAGCGACAAAGTATGACGCTGATCGTACTTGGTACCCAAGTGATCTGGCTGAACAGGCAGAGGTACAGCGCTTCTTATCTGTCGCTGCAGGAAAAGTTGCTTTCGGACCAGCTGCCGCTCGTTTGGTCAATGTTTTTGGTGCAGGTTTAGACCATAAAGCCGCCATTGACACTGCTCATGGCATATTAGCGCTGCTTGAAGCACACCTGAATGGACGTAATTGGTTAGCAACAACTAACCCGACCATTGCAGACTCAGCAAATTATGCTTATATCGCTCACGCTCCTGAAGGTGATGTATCACTTGAAGCCTACCCAAATGTACGCGCTTGGATCAAACGATTCGAATCACTCAAAGGTTTCGTTGCTTTTACGACAACACCCGTTGGCCTAAGTGCCTAATCACATCTTGATCACTAATAGGCCTAGCCATTCAAGTGGGTTCCTAGGCCTGTATATAAAATTTATTTGAGGAAATAGCGATGTATATTGAAATTCAAACACTTGCAGCAATTGGTGCTTTTCTACTCTTACTAACATTAATTCAAGGTACACGAAACGTATTAGTGCTTGGTCTATCGACGGCGGCAGGCAATCAGCATGATATCTCACCATGGGCTGGCGCAAATGACCGATTAAATCGGGCTATTCGCAATTTAATTGAAGCCATTGCCATCTTTGCCCCCATTGCCATCGCTGTTCACGTACTGGGTTTGAGCAATGAAACGACAGTATTAGGTGCCAAATTATTTTTAATTTCAAGAGTGGTACATACCATCGTATTTGTGATTGGTGTGCCATGGGTACGTACAACCGCTTGGACAACCGGCGTGATTGGAATTGTTATGGTCGGCTCAGCTTTAGTCGCTTAGGTTTTTCATACGTCAGTATCTTCTAGCGGTGTATTTCCACTGGAAGGTACTGTAAAGCATTTTTTAAACGATATAAGAGGCTTCTATGAAACGTATATTAATGCTGGTTGCAAATGGTGTTGAACCCTTGGAAATGTCCGCTTTTACCGATGTTATGGGCTGGGCCACTTTAATCGGTAAAGAAGACATTGACTTAGTAGATGTAGGATTAACACCCCAGATCAAAACAACCTTTGGCTTACAATTTACGCCCAACGCATTACTGAATGATGTAGACCTTGATAAATTTGATGCGCTCGCAATTCCGGGTGGGTTCGAACCTTCAGGCTTTTACGATGAAGCATTAAGCAAACCTTTTTTGGATGTCATTCGTCACTTTTCAAAGCATAACAAAGTGATTGCCAGCGTATGTGTTTCATCGATATGCCTTGGTGAGGCAGGTGTTCTAAGCGGTAAAAACGCAACTACTTATCATCAGGTTGGCGGAAAGCGAAAACAACAGTTAAAAAATACCGGAGCTAATTTTGTAGACCAACCAATCGTCATAGACGGTAATTTTATTACCTCCACTGGCCCAGGAACGGCTATTGAAGTAGCCTTTCAATTATTGGAACACCTGACAGATAAAGAAAATGTACAAGAATTACGTGTAAGGATGCGGATGCCGACGCCAAGCCAAGAATGGTATACCAGCGCGCAAGTGTAGTTGGAAGCAACGCTTAAGCAGTCAAATGTGACTGATTAAGCACTTTCCTTTTACTTGAATTCTTCCATTAAAAAATCAATAAAACATCTGACTTTTTTCGACAAATATCGACGATGTGGATAGATGGCAAACAAACCAAATTCCAGTGTTTTATAAGCTGGAAGGATTTCTTTCAGAACACCAGTCTGAAGCTCCGACTCAATAATAAATCGAGGTATCATTCCAATTCCACCACCCGCCATCGCAATTTCCTTCACAGCTCTAGGGCTATTCACTGCTACTTTTGAACTGACATCTATAGAAGTTGTTTGCCCTTCAGGGTCAACAATCGGCCACTGTTTTCCAATTCTGAAATTACTATCAATAATACAGGTGTGTTGAGTAATATCTTCAGCTTTTAATGGCTCACCTTGTTGAATAATATATTCAGGGGAAGCGCATAGCGTTAGCGGCAAGGTTTTAATATGCCGGGCAATCAGGCTTGAGTCATCCACACCACCAATACGAATAACGACATCAATACCCTCTTCAAGCATATCAATCATGCGATCAGATAATTGCAGATCTAGACTGAGATCTGGATAAGTTTCAAGAAACTTAGGGATTAAAGGTGAAAGACTCATTTCGCCAAACGTTTGCGGCACGCTGACTCTCAACAAACCACGGGGGGCTGATTGAGCACCGGTGACGCTGTCCACCATCACTGAAAATTCTTCAAGCAAAGGAACGGCTTGGTCGTAATATCGCTGCCCTTCTTCTGTCAGCGCCAGTCGTCTCGTTGAGCGATTAAAAAGACGAACCCCTAATCGGCTTTCAACTTGGCCCACGTATTTACTCACCAGCGCTTTTGAAATGCCCTGCCGCTCACCAGCAGCCGTAAAAGAGCCGGTTTCAACCGCTGCAACGATTGTTCTCATGCCATCTAAAGTATCCATACTTTCAACATAACATTGACAATTATTCAATGAAAGCCCTATTTATACTTCCATCATTAAATTAGATACTACTCATGTAACATCAAATGCAAAAAAGGTATGAAAATTAATTGAACTTTTAAGTCGTAAAAACGAACAAACGACACATACTTAAATTAGTTAAAACAGAATTTATTGGAGACCTGACATGACAACAAAAACTTCCTCTTTTAACGCCTCGCCCTTTCACCGAGGCGAGCAAGAGATCCAAAGTCGTTTAGGTGTTCGGGAAAAAATGGAACGTTTTGGTAGTCGGGTGATACGTGATTTTATGCCCGAGCAACATCAAGAATTCTACTCACAACTCCCCTTTATTTTTGCAGGCCATGCCGATAAAGACGGCTGGCCTTGGGCCTCTATTCTATTTAACAAACCGGGGTTCATGCAGTCACCGACGCCTAAAAGATTAGACATTAACGCGGCACCCGTGATGGGAGACCCTTTAGCCGAGACGTTAGAAAAAAGGTCCTTAGCAAAAGACGAGCACGGCACAGATACTCGTTTGGGATTGCTTGGCATCGAACTCACTTCAAGACGCCGAAACCGTTTAGCAGCACATGTCATTAACCATTCAGATGAAGGCATACACCTAGAAGTAGATCAGGCTTTTGGCAATTGTCCTCAGTATATCCAAACGCGTGAATTAGACATGCTGGACCCAAAAACCTTACCCCAACCAAGCGTCAAAAACATTCAAGCTTTCGATGATGAAGCCAAAGCATTAATCGCCAATAGCGATACTTTTTTTGTCGCCAGTTACATCAAGAGTGATGATACCAATGACAATACTCAAGCCAGTGAGGGTGCCGATGTATCACACCGAGGCGGGCAGCCAGGTTTTGTTCGTGTAGACAACGAGTACACCCTCACCATCCCCGACTATTTAGGCAACAATCACTTTAATACTTTTGGTAATTTTGTTGAGAATTCAAAAGCGGGCTTACTCTTTATCGATTTCGAATCTGGCCATATTTTAACCCTTACCGGTACCGTTGAAATTATTTGGGACAGCCCGGAAACAGAGCACTTTGAAGGCGCTGAACGACTGTGGAAATTTCATATCGATCACGGCCGATGGATACATAACGGCTTGCCACTTCGCTGGAAATTAGATGAATATTCCCCCAACAGCCTACTCACTGGCACATGGGATGAAGCAAAAAAAATGGCGCAAGCTGAAGCACGTAAAGATGAATGGTTACCTTATGAAATTACTGATGTGGTTGAAGAGAGCAGTGTCATTAAATCACTTTACTTAAAAGCCGACAGACATCAAGCCCCTAAATTTCTACCGGGACAGTTTCTCACCATCAAAGTAAACATAGATGGAAAAGATCTAATTCGTAACTACTCACTATCAAGCGCGCCAGCTGACTCACTGTATCGTATCAGTGTTAAACGCGAACAGTCTCAGGATTCTCAAAGGCCTGATGGTGTATTTTCAAATTATATCCATGAGCATTTCAAAGCGGGCGATACCCTGAACGCAAAAGCGCCACGAGGTGACTTTACCTTCGATACCTCCAGCGGAAGACCTGCCGTATTACTTGCAGGTGGTGTCGGTATCACCCCGATGATTTCGATGGCTCGCCATGCCCTGAATGAATTAATCCGCACCCGATCAGGTGAACCACTTACCTTTATCGGCGCTGCAAAAGATCACCACCAACGCGCTTTCTTCGACGAGTTTAACGCCTTAGCGGAAGCATCTTCAGGCCAGATCAGAGCATTCTGGTCTCTGAGTGACACGGACCCATCACTTAAACCCGGCAGAGACTTTCATAATAAAGGTCGAATTTCAGCAGAACTGCTGCAAGCGATATTACCCATTGATGATTACGACTTTTACCTTTGCGGGCCAACAGGCTTCATGCAGTCTACTTATAATTTACTCAGGAAATTAGGCGTTAGTGATGCCCGAATTCAAGCTGAGGAATTTGGCCCAGCCTCACTCAAACGTGATGAAGACCATGCAACAGAAGCATTTAAGCCGCAACCTGCAGCGACTGAAGCGATCATTAAATTTACCGAATCCAAGGTCGAGCAGGCTTGGTCAGAGGGTGATGGCAACTTACTCGACTTCGCTGAATCTCATGGTTTTACGCCAGAATTTGGTTGTCGAAGCGGTCAATGCGGCGCATGTAAAACAACTCTGGTGTCAGGTAATGTTACTTACCAATCCGAACATTCATCATCCGTGAACGAAAATGAAGTACTCCTTTGTTGTGCCGTACCGGCGGCAGTTGAAGGTGAGGACGTGGTGAAGTTAAGTTTAAAGTTGTAATAAGCCCTGATGAACAAAACCGGGCAGTCTGCCCGGTTACACTTTATAGTTTAATTACCCAAGTTTTGCCGCTAACACATCGGCTTTAAGTATTTCTGGTGCCACTGACAACCACTCATCCGCTTTACTCAACAAAGCGCTTGCTATCGCACCGCTTAGATGGGCGTCCCTCCCTTCGTCATTAGCAAAAGTATCAAAAATCCCGAACGTGGTTTCATTCAGTTTAAATGAAAACCAAGTCGTGGTTCCAGATTCCTGATTGGCCAAATCTATCGCTCCCGTTAATAAGTTTTGTACATCCGTGATGTATTCAGGCTTCGCTTCGATTTTTGCAAGGATAGCTTTGTTTGCTTTTTTCATAATTCTCTCCAGTTGTGTTTCGAACCTTAAGTATCCTTGTTTACCTTTATGTAGGTGAGTGGCGAAATTGACATTTATAATACATAATTCGCCATAATGTGAATTTGTCAGGAAATATTATGAGTCGGCCTATTTTAGTTGTGATGGCTTTTGATCAAGCCCTCCCCTCCGGTCTATTTGGAGTGGCTGATATGCTATCGCTTGCGAGCTTAAGTCATCACCATTCCCCAGACATGCATTCAACTATTACTGAACCTTTACCAGCCCCTATTTGGCAACCAAAGGTAGTCACCGCCAGTCTAAACGGTAGTGATATTGTGGATGGACACGGCCGGGCCTTCAAACCCGATTGCGCAATAGCCGATATTGACCAATGTCAGGGAGTCATCATTCCCGGCTTTATTCCTTGCGCTAATTCACTGCCGCCCCATTCTTTGACTGATAAGCGCAGTCAGGACTGGCTGGTACATCAACATCATAACGGAGCACTGCTTGGCGGTTCATGCAGCGGCGGATTTGTTTTAGGCGAAGCAGGCCTTCTAAACAACAAGCGTTGCACTACCACTTGGTGGCTTCACTATGAATTGAAAAAGCGCTTTCCAAAAGCGGATGCGGCTTGGGGCAGTTGCTTGGTTCAAGATGGAAACATTATTACCGGTGGAGGGCCGCTTTCATGGGTCGATATTTGTTTACGTATGATCCGTATTTTAGGTGGAAATGACGCAGCCAATCGAACCGCCGACTTTGCCGTTGTGGACCATAATTCAAGATCACAAGACAGGTATATTCCTCAAGGTCATTTGATGTCTGCAGACCCTTTTTTAGTCGCTGCCGAAAACGAAATTCGCCAGAATCTTCATCTACCACTCAGTACAGTGGACTTAGCTTCAGCACTAGCTGTATCAGAGCGCACTCTGAACCGTCGTTTAAAACTGATCACCGGAGAAGCGCCCAAAGCTTTTATGGACAGGGTTCGAATTGATATGGCAAAAACTTTATTACATACGACTAACAAGCGAATCAAAGTTATCTCTTTAGAATCAGGCTACGCAGATGAAACTGTTTTCCGACGTTTATTTCGTAAGCGTGTCGGCATGAGCCCGTCCGAATACCGAAACTGGCAAGACCAAAGAGCACCGAGTTGAAGCATTTAAAACTACTTGATATTGCCTTCTTTAATGAAGCCACTTAAGAGGTTACTTTTCTCCATTACTCACTTAATTATAAGTAGAACTTTCAACTTCATCATGCCCATCGATAAAAGTGTGTTATCAATAACACCAACTTTAAAGCGCCCGGCCTCTAAAGTTTCCTATACTTGAGAGACCAAATACTTAATAGAAACCATGAGAACAACATAATGATTGAACAAACCGTTGCCAACTGGCACAAGCACCTTGATGGAAAACTAGAGGGAGGTTTAGATACCTTGTTAGCCGACGACGTGGTGTTTTATTCGCCGGTGGTCTATAAACCTCAGAAAGGTAAGAACATCACCAAGCTCTATTTGTCTGCCGCGATAAACACACTGCCTGGAGACAAGGACGAAAATGGCCAACACAAATTTAACTATACCAAACAAGTACTGAGTGGAAATCAGGCGGTACTGGAGTTTGAAACTCAAATGGAAGGTAAGTTCGTCAACGGCGTTGATATTATTAGCTGTAACGATGAAGGTAAAATAATTGAATTTCGAGTGATGATCAGGCCCTTGCAAGCAGTCAATTTACTGCACCAGCAAATGGCTGCCATGCTAGAGAAAATGCAAGGAAAGTAAGTCATACCTTTAGCGCAATACAGATGTTTAAGCGGTAAACCGGACTTACGATATATATGATGCGATTGTAAGTCCCTGATATGCAGCTATTGTAAATCCAGATAGTGAACACTAAATAGCTGCTCATCATCCAGCCAGCTTTGTCGTACTCTAAAGCCAGCCTCACCTGCCAGTTTCTGAAAGCTTTCTTGGGTATATTTGTATGAGTTTTCGGTGTGAATGGTTTCCCCTTTGGCAAACACAATGGCGGATTCACCAAGCCTCACGATGTGGTCAATATTGCTTTCCAAGTGCATTTCAATTCGCTGTAAAGCCAAATTATAGAATGCGCGGTGGGAAAAGTTTTTCACGTCGAAGTTTGAGCTCGTCAAACGATTAATATGGTTCAGTACATTAAGGTTAAACGCTGCGGTCACCCCATCACGGTCATTATAGGCAGCCGTTAAGGTATTTGTAGATTTATGCAAATCAATACCGATTAACATGCCTCCGTCGTGACCCAACCATGGACGCAAATTGGTAAGAAACTGCTTGGCCATGTCGGGCGTCATATTTCCCAATGTTGACCCCGGATAAAATATGACCCGTTTACCTTCCGGTAACCCTTCAGGGGCTTCGTCATAAGTCCCAAAATCAGCACAGACAGCATGAACATTTAACCAGGGAAACTCTTTCCCCAACTTTACAGCTGAACGCTGCAAAAATTCCTTAGCAATATCCATAGGCACATAAGCTGCAGGCTTTAGTGATTCCAATAACAAGCGAACTTTTTCACTGCTGCCACTACCTGGTTCAATTAACACACAGTTCTTTCCGCAATACTCTGCGATAGCGTCGGCATGTTCAACGTACAATGCTCGCTCCGTGCGCGTTGGGTAATACTCAGGCAACGTTGTAATACGTTCGAATAACTCAGAGCCGTGGGTATCGTAAAAATATTTAGGGTTAATGGTTTTTTGTTTTTGATGTAAGCCCGCAAGAACTTCAGTACGACTATCGTTTTCGCCGGGGTGCTGGTTTTTAAATAATACATTTTCAGTAAGTAGAGCCGTCGCAAATTTTGACATGGTGCATCCTCGAATTAATATAAATAGTTTTTATTTTTTAGCTAAACGAATGCCACTAAACTGCCAGCGATCTTCTGGGTAGAAAAAATTCCGGTAACTGGGCCGAAGGTGATTAGCACTGCTCACGCAGGACCCACCCCTCAGGACCCACTGATTGCACATAAACTTTCCGTTGTATTCACCGATGGCGCCATCAGCTACTTGAAAACCAGGATAAGCCCGATAGGCACTAGCGGTCCACTGCCAACAGCTATCGTAAAGTTGCGTCAACTCATGCTCATTGTCGTGTTTGGCAACAAGAGGGTGAAGCGTAGAGAGCGCTGAGGTCGTTAGTTTGTTTTGATTCGCAGCAAACTCCCACTCAGCTTCGGTCGGCAAACGAGCATTTGCCCAATTTGCATAGGCATCCGCTTCATAACCACTAATGTGACAAACCGGCTGATCCGCTTGTCGTGCTCGTAAGCCGTACAAGGTAAACTCCATAGGTTTACCCTCTACATCACGCCAATATAAAGGTTGCGTCCAATTATTTTTTTGCACAGCTGCCCAGCCATCCGATAACCAATATTGTGGTTTTTGATAAGCGCCATCGTCAATAAACTTTTGGAACTCACCGTTCGTTACCAGACGCGTTGATAAGGAAAATGGCTGAAGAAAGACTTTATGGCGAGGCGTTTCATTATCATAGTAAAAATGCGCTGAACCGTTTTCTACCCCTATTTCTACCAAGCCTCCTGAATAGTTTTCCCACTGCTGGGAGTGCGGGTTAACTTTACCGGTAACTTCTTCACCCGCATAAGCAGGGTATAAGGGGTTAAAAGAAAACGAGTACTTTAGATCAGTATAGAAAAGTTCTTGGTGTTGTTTCTCGTGCTCCAAACCAAGGTTTGTGCGCTGTACGATTGTTTCCCATTCCACCGTTTTCCATGCCCCTTTCTCTGCGTCAGATAACAGTTGAGTCATGGCATCATCCACATGCTTCCGGTACGACATAATTTCCGTGATCGTAGGCCGTGATAATAAACCACGTTGGGGTCGAGGGTATTGCTCACCAATAGCGTTATAATATGAATTAAAAAGCAGCTCATAAGAGTCGTTATACACACGATAGCCTGGCACGAGAGACTTCAAAATAAAGGTTTCGAAAAACCATGTTGTATGCGCCAGATGCCATTTAGGAGGGCTAACAAAGGCTGCAGCTTGCAGACCATAATCTTCGATTTCAAGAAATTCACAAGCTTGTACAGATTGACTCCGGACTGTTCGGTAAGTCTCAATCGATATTTGAGAGTTCATACTTAATTCCATTTATATGTGCCAGCCAGAAATAACATGAGAGCTTGTCTCGCTTATGTATAAGTAAAAATAGCCTATGGATGCTTTCTTGTGTAAGTATTTTTTCTCATCTAGACAAATGGATCTCCATCCTCTTTTAGCAGTATTGGCGAGTTTGTTAAACTTAGACTTTGCGGAAATTGACTCATGAAGTCTATGTCCGCAAAGACGCCGTAGCCAATGCGATTTGTTTATCCAAGTTTAGTTGAGACGATCTTCTCTAGCTTCCCTCAAATTGTCTCTAATGTGCTTGACGTATCCAGCCCCATCTGGATTGG
Source organism: uncultured Oleiphilus sp. (assembly GCA_913020495.1). Taxonomy (GTDB): domain Bacteria; phylum Pseudomonadota; class Gammaproteobacteria; order Pseudomonadales; family Oleiphilaceae; genus PZPK01. Next base: position 397 of record CAJWBJ010000082.1, on the reverse strand, counting down.
AGATCTCATCAATCTTAGTAAAAAGATAAGTGCCAGCTGGAGGAAAGCTAGCATAATCCGACCGGTCGTTTTCTCCTAGCAACGCGACTGGCTCAAACTCATTTCTCGGTTTGTCTTTCGCAGTATAGGTTCTACCTTCGTCGGTCCCAGCGTCGTATACTGCTGCCGGAATGGTTTTCGTCTCCACCCACGCCCCATTTTCACATAGGTTTAGCGAAGAAACGCCGGTTATCCAGTCGGGACTTGGCGCTAGCATGTTCACCAAGGTCACTTGCGGAAACTCTTCGGTAAGCTGAAATTGTACAATGCTAGTCCCGGGAGAATGCTTAATGTCTTGTCCATCAAAGATGTCTAAAGCGCGATTGATTTTAATGGCCCATTCAGCTTCCTTTATCAG
>CAJWBJ010000081.1 GCA_913020495.1 uncultured Oleiphilus sp. | reverse complement strand
AAAATACGACAACTCTCCGTATTTGTGATCGTATATTGCCATGCAATTATTCTCCTTGTGGGATATTCCCTACCACTATTATTTAATTACAGCATTGATTCCTTTAAAATTAGCCCCAATTCTTTCCTGAAACTATGACTACTGCGAAAATATAGCGCAAAAAGCTTGTCCGCAGCAGATTTAACTATTCTCGAATAGAATCCTAGATATGTATAGCACAAAACTCAAAACATGGGACTTACATTTATGAAATACAGTATTTATCTTTCTGGTGAAATACACTCTGATTGGCGTGAACGTATAATTTCTGGTCTAAAAGAAAATGGGGTGGAAGCAAATATCTACTCTCCAATCACTAATCATGAAGCAAGTGATGAGGTCGGCGTTAAAATTTTAGGGGCAGAAGAGAACAATTTTTGGAAGGACCATAAAGCAGCAAAGATAAACGCGCTACGCACGATGAGTCTAATTAAAAAGGCCGATATTGTCGTCGTTCGCTTTGGCGAAAAATACAAACAATGGAATGCAGCTTTTGATGCCGGAATTGCTATCGGTCAAGGCAAACCTATTATAGTCATGCATGCACCTGAATTAACCCACCCTCTGAAAGAAATTGACGGAGCAGCAATGGCAGTGACCGAAACCCCTGAACAAGTGGTTGAAATTTTGAAGTACATCAATGAATAGACTCCCCCTTCAAAGATTAATTTAAGGTATAATGCCGCACTTTTAAAATAACATTTGGTGGTATGGCCGTGTCTAACGAGAACTGCTCTAATAAAAATGAGCCTGACGTTAAAACCTTTCAAGGGCTGATTCTTGCCCTTCAGAACTTTTGGGCAAGCAAGGGCTGCGTTGTTCTTCAACCTTTAGATATGGAAGTGGGTGCGGGAACCTTTCACCCTGCCACATTTCTTCGGTCAATTGGGCCAGAAACTTGGAATGCGGCTTACGTTCAACCTAGCCGCCGTCCAACGGATGGACGTTATGGTGAAAACCCAAACCGTTTACAGCACTATTATCAGTTTCAGGTAGTTTTAAAACCTTCTCCTCCAAATATTCAAGATCTGTACCTTGAATCATTAACAGCAATGGGCGTCGACACAAACGTACATGATGTTCGCTTTGTAGAAGATAACTGGGAATCCCCCTCATTAGGCGCCTGGGGCTTAGGTTGGGAAATCTGGCTAAATGGCATGGAAGTCACTCAATTCACCTACTTCCAACAAGTTGGCGGATTAGAGTGCTACCCGGTTACGGGTGAAATAACCTACGGTTTAGAGCGAATCGCAATGTACCTTCAAGGCGTCGATAGCGTCTACGACCTAATTTGGGCCCATGGTCCTGATGGGGATATTACCTATGGCGATGTATTCCACCAAAACGAAGTTGAAATGTCGACCTACAACTTTGAACACGCCAACACAGAAACGCTCTTCACTAATTTTGATAATTATGAAGCCGAGAGTCAGCGAATGATTGACCAAGGTCTCCCATTACCTGCTTATGAGTTAGTTTTAAAAGCCTCTCACACATTTAATATGCTGGATGCGAGACATGCTATCTCTGTCACCGAGCGTCAACGATTTATTTTACGCGTAAGAACGCTCGCGCGAGCTGTCGCACAAAGTTATTTTGATAGCCGAAAAGACTTAGGCTTCCCCCTCGCTCCCGAAGCACTTCGAAATGAAGTTCTCGCTAAGTTCGAAGCAAGCAGTTCTAGCAATTCAGACAAGGGAGGCAAATAATATGTCATCTACACAAGATTTTTTGGTTGAAATCGGCACAGAAGAATTACCTCCCAAGTCGCTTAAGAAACTTTCCGATGCATTCTCCAATGGCATTGAAAACGGGCTAAAAGAAGCTGGTTTGAGCTATGAGGAAGCAAAATCATTTGCAAGTCCTCGCCGTTTAGCGCTTCGAATCAAAGGGTTAGAGACCAAGCAAGCAGATAAAACAGTAGAGAAAAAAGGCCCCTCAAAAAAAGCGGCTTTTGATGCAGAAGGCAAGCCTTCGCGCGCCCTACTTGGCTTTGCTAAGTCTTTAAAGATTGAACCTGAACAACTTGAAGAGCAAGAAACGCCTAAAGGAACCTGGCTGGTTTATCGCAGTTCTGAGCCAGGTAAAGATACCCTTTCTCTGTTAAATTCGATTGTTGACCAATCACTCAGCAAGCTGCCAATTTCAAAACGCATGCGCTGGGGAGCTCAAAAGGTTGAGTTTGTTCGCCCCCTTCAATGGGTATTAATGATCTTTGGCGGAGAAATCGTACCGGGTAAAATTTTAAATATCCAAAATGGTAATACGACTCGCGGGCATCGCTTCCATAGCGAAGGAGAGCTTCAAATAAGCAACGCTGATGACTATGAGAACGTATTGCTAGAGCAAGGAAAAGTCATTGCTGATTACGCTTTAAGAAAAGAAAGAATTCGTATAGGCGTACAAAATATAGCAGAAAAAGAAGGTGGTATCGCCGTTATTGATGAAGACTTGCTTGATGAAGTAACCTCTTTAAATGAGTGGCCCGTTCCTTTGCTTGGTCGCTTTGAAGAACGCTTCCTTGAGGTTCCTACAGAAGCATTAATCTCATCAATGAAAGAGCATCAGAAATACTTTCATGCCTTAGATAAGAATGACTGCATGATGCCAAACTTCATCACTGTTGCGAATATTGAGAGCACCGACCCCACTCAAGTCATTCAAGGAAATGAACGCGTTATTCGGCCTCGACTTTCAGATGCCGCATTCTTTTTTGAAACAGACAAGAAGTCCAGCCTTGAAGCAAGACGAGAGCAGCTCAAAAAAATCATCTTTCAAAAAGATTTAGGTACCGTATTTGATAAAACAGAACGTGTTTCGAAACTTGCCGCAAAAATCAGTCAGAAAATTGGTGGTGACGCTAGTGAAGCAGAACGTGCGGGCAAACTAGCGAAGTCTGACCTTGTCACTGAGATGGTACTTGAGTTCACTGATTTACAAGGCATTATGGGTAGCCACTATGCTCGCTTTGATGGTGAGACGGAAGAGATTGCCTTGGCATTAAATGAACAATATATGCCTAAATTTGCAGGTGACAACTTACCAGATACAAAAACAGGACAGGCATTATCCATTGCTGAAAAACTGGACTCATTAGTGGGTTTATTTGGCATTAACCAACCGCCTACAGGAACAAAAGACCCTTTTGCTCTACGCCGTGCAGCTTTAGGTATTTTGAGGATTATTGTTGAAAAGCAACTCAATCTTGATCTGAGCGAAATAATATCCTGGTCTATTGAGCAGTATCACGGACTTAAAAGTGACAATATTGAACAAGAGCTAGTCACTTACATGCTTGAGCGCTTCCGTGCCTGGTATGAAGATGAAAATATTTCTGCTGAAGTATTCTTATCTGTTTGTGCTCGCCGCCCTACCCGCCCAGTAGATTTCGACAAACGGGTTAAGGCCGTAAGCGCCTTTCACGCACTTGAGGAAGCACAGGCATTATCCGCTGCAAATAAGCGTGTTTCTAATATTCTTGCCAAACAGGATTCTGATCTAAGTGGTAAGCAAGTTAACGCCACACTGCTTGTTGATGCGGCTGAAATTGAACTAGCAAAACAACTGGATGTACTTTCTGAGAAAGTTTCGCCGTTATTTGACAGTAGTAACTATGAAAGTGCTCTTACGTCATTAGCAACACTCCAAAAGCCTGTAGACCAGTTCTTTGATGATGTGATGGTGATGGTCGATGATGAGGCAGTTAAAATGAACCGCCTGATTCTGTTGAATCAGCTTAGAGACCTATTCTTGAAAGTTGCCGACATTTCATTGCTTTCAAAGTAATGAAACTCTCATTCATAGAGAGCTCTGAGAGCTCTCTATGAACACCCCTACATTAAGCCCACTTCTCGGTAATACCGAACAGCTCCCGAATGTAAAGGTGCTGACAAGCCATCACTGACCATTTGTTTTTTCCGTAAATTATGAAACGCTGGGTGAAGCTTTTTAAATTGTAAAAAATTCTCGAAGACGACTTTTGTTAATTGATAAACAACTTCGTCAGGAGTTTCCCTAGACGCTACAAAAGTTGCTCCCACACCAAAAGTACTTATTTCACGATCATTACCCCGATACATTCCAGCCGGTATCGTCGCTGCACGATAATAAGCATTCTCATCAATCATTTTATCCACGAATTTACCTGACACATCCAGTAGAATACTTTCACAGTCGGTTGTTGCTTCTTTGATTGATGTACTAGGGTGCCCAACCATAAAAACCAATGCATCAAATTCATTGTTGCAAAGAGCCTTAGCCTGATCTGAAGATTTAACTTCAGAAACATGAGAAAACATACTTCGTGTCCACCCCATCGTTTTCATTAGAACCTCCATGGTAGCACGATGACCAGACCCAAGATTCCCAAGATTAATTCGCTTACCTTTCAAGTCTTCAAAGCGCTTAATACCTGAGTCTTTTCGAGCTACAACAGTAAAAGGCTCAGAGTAAATAGAGAATACCGAACGAAGATTTTCATCAGCCCCTTCACCCTCAAATTCTCCGCTGCCATTATATGCATGGTATTGCCAATCAGATTGAACAACCCCCATATCAAGATCTTGTTCACGAATTTTCTCTAAGTTATAAACAGAACCTAGCGTGCTTTCAACACCACACCGAATACCGTGTTCAGAACGAAGGCGGTTAATCATACGGCAAATTGCTCCACCAGTAGGGTAATAAACACCCGTTATTCCACCGGTCCCTACGATCATATAATGCTTATCTTTCGCGTGGACCTGAAAAGGCACACTCAAAGTCAATATTGCAAAAAGACACAGCGTGATTATTTTTTCCAGTCTGGGCATCTACTTAACCTTCTTCTTACTTAAAAATATGAAACACTAAAAAAGTGTCTGCGCGGAGTATAATCTTAATGGTATCCACTTAGAAGCGGGATAAACTATCCAGCACACTAAACTGTTTGCAAAACTTCACAAATAAAGTCACATCTACTGCTAAACTTAAATGATAATTAAACAAGTACTAGTATAAATGAACCCCATAATTCGCCCTATTTTTTACTTAATGAATCAGCTGAGTTATCGAAGTAAGTTCGTGCTCTTAGCTTCATTATTTGCAATCCCACTAGTCTTATTTTCTGGGCAGCTTGCCTACACCTTACACCAAGAAGCAAATCAAGCTAAGTTAACTAAAACAGGATTAAATTACCTTCAAAAAGCGACTAGTCTAATCGCAGACCTCGAAACCCTTCGTGATATCTCTGTTATTACTTCATGGCAAAGCGAAATACAACTTAATGAGCAATTTGAAACAGCCAAACTAAATGCTATTCAAAAAATCACTCAAATAAAAACTTATTCTGACTCAGAAAAACATCTGGTATTTTTAACCAAGCTACAAAACGCAATAAGTACTAACGGCCTTATCCGTGGGAATGAATCCGAAGGCATTGATGGTGTTTATGAGCATGCGCATATTTTGATCAGTCAAGCTTATAGCTGGCGAACACGTCTTTCATATGCCTTTGTGTCTCGATCACGAAACAGCGCGAATATTATTGACACCATTAATCTACTCAATGAAAGCGAGGTATATCTACATGCATTAGGACAAGCTAGAACCTTTGGAAGTATGTATTTGGAACAAAAATTCATTGACTCTTACGGCATCTCTGTTTTAGAAAAGACGTACCAAACATTATCTCAACTCATCGATCTTGTTGATGTGAAAGCAGATGAATATAAAGACTTAATTAGCGCACACCCTGAAATAAATTCAGAAAATATTAAACAGTATTTTACTGGCGCTCGTGAACGCCTATATCAGGAACTCATCGAATCATTATCCTTAACTGGAAATTCTTTAGAATATTACAGCGAACTAACTAAAGTATTTGAATTGGTTTACCAACACAACCTGTTACTTTTTGAATTATCTGAAAATTTCCTAGAAAAAGACTATCAAGAAAGCCTTCAACGCTTAACCATTTTTTACACTAGCGTAGGACTAATGATTCTGTTAATTGCTTATGTTTATATTGGCCTTTACAGCACTGTAAATTTAGCCGTTCGGAGTTTAATGCGCTCAGCGCGTAAAGTTGCGGAAGGTAAGTATTCTGAACCGATACGAACACAGACAAGAGATGAACTATCTTCCGTTGCTGCGGCGATGGATACCATGCGCTTAAGTATTCAAGAGCGTGAAGAGAAGCTTGCTTTTATGGGGCAAACAGATGGGCTCACCAAGTTATTTAATCGTCAGTATTTTGATAGCGCTTTAGAGGTTTCACTCGCAAATAGCCTACGCCACCACACGCCATTCACCTTAGTAATGATAGATATAGATCACTTCAAATCAATAAATGATACCTATGGACATCAAACAGGCGACGATTGTTTAAAACAGATTTCTGCTTTATTACAACACCAGTATCAGCGTAAAACAGATGTTGTCGCTCGATATGGCGGTGAAGAGTTCATTGCCATTTTATATGGCTCCAACCTTGAAGAAGCAGAAGAACAAACAGAAGCTTTACGTGCAGAAATTGAGTCTTGCCCGATTCAATCTGGCCAAAATACGATCTATCTCACCGCAAGTTTTGGCTTAGCTGCATTAGTCTCACCAAATATGTGTACGGCTAGTGAGCTAATCGCCTTGGCAGATACTCTACTCTACCAATCAAAACATACTGGCCGAAACCGCTTAAGTTCAGGTTATTTTTCTGAAGATAACTCAAAAAGAGCCAATGAATAGCCTAGCTTGCAACGACAGCTCTCGACTTATTAAAATTAACCTGTCGTGATTTTATTTCGCCCACTTCCCTTTGATTTGTAAAGTGCTTTATCAGATTTTTCAACTAACGCAACCCAGCGCCCTTCTTCTTCAGACGCAACCCCACCACTCAAAGTCAATACTTCTAGCGGAGAAGCAGCATGAGGTATATTCAAGTTCTCAACTGCCTGCCGCACACGTTCGGCGCATCTAAACGCGCTTTGTTCATTCGCCTCAGGCATTAGTATAAGAATTTCTTCGCCACCATATCGAAACACTCTATCTGATGTTCTAACCGTTTGTTTGATGGTTTTCGCTACAACCCTTAATGCGTCATCACCTGTCTGATGCCCATAGGTATCATTAAAACCTTTAAAAAAGTCAATATCTAACAAAGCAACGGCATAAGTCTTATGATGCCTAATAGCATCCGCTTCAGTGAAGGCTAAATCAACCTCCATAGCTCTTCTATTTCCAATCCTTAAAAGCGGGTCTTCAAGCGATAATAACCTAAGTTGCTCAACGCTACTTTCTAACTCGTCTTGTTTATCGACTAATCCTGCATAAGCATCAACCAAATTTGTTTGTGTCACTAAACCAACTAATAAATCCAGTTCATCCAACACAGGCAGGTGACGTAATTTTCGACTTCTAGATAGCATTAAGGCATCTTTAAACAGGCTATCTTCTGTCACACAGACAGGTTCAGTTGTCATCACTTCCTGCACTTTTCGACTCAAATCACCTTGTCCTGCCAAAACTTCTGCAAATAGAGTCGTCACATCTCGCTCAGTGACGATACCTACAGGTTTTCGCTCTGAAACGACTAAGAGGCACGAACTTCGTGCATCAGCCATTTTAGATACAGCCTCCTTTAAGGTAGTGTCCAAGCTAACAATTAGAGGCTCTTCATTCATCAATTCTTTTACTAACATTCCACTCACCACATCGGTCGATATTTTTTATATTGTAAGCTACCAAACATTGGACATTATTTCGTCCATTATTAGCATTTATTCTTGATAGAGATCAGTCATTAATTGAATAACAGTGCTAACCTGAATGTATGAACTAAAAAAGCAGAGGAGGTTAACCAACTATGCCTTTAATTAGTGACTCTAACACCAAAAGCCCCTATAAGATCACTCGTTTTATACCGTTACCGTTTTTACGAGCCTTATACGGTCTGGTAGTTGCTATGGGAGCACCTTCAGGCTGGATGCTTGTTCAATGGTTAGCGGGAAGAGACCCTTTTTCCTCAGAGCACATTGATTCACTGCTATATTCGTATATGACCATCACCACCGTTATTATTTTTTCAGCGCTTGGCTATGCTATCGGCCGACGTGAACAAATGATTACCGACCTTGCTTTAACAGATGGTCTGACAGCGCTTTACAATAAAAGGTATTTCAAAAACCGCTTGGATCAAGAGTTTGAACGACACTTGCGAAATGCTACCCCGCTCACCGTTATTCTTCTTGATCTCGATTTTTTCAAGCATGTAAATGATACTTATGGCCATCAAGCCGGCGATGAAGTACTTAAAACAGTTTCATCAACTATCATGGCAAACTGCCGTAAGAATGAAATAGCTGCAAGAGTCGGCGGAGAAGAGATGAGTATTATTGCTTGTGATTGTGATCTAACAGCGGCGACACATCTAGCCGAACGTATTCGCGCAGCAATAGAGAAAAGCACTAGCTATTGGCAAAATGAAGAACTCAAAGTCACCGCATCATTTGGTATAGCTAACGCTTCGCCTTCAACTGAAAATGCATGGCAAATTTATCAGCATGCCGACGAAGCCTTATATAAAGCGAAGCAAACTGGTCGAAATAAAGTTTGTACAAAGTATGACTAATTGTCAGGCTCGCGCTGCTCATTTAACTGCTGTGCCTGTCGTTTAATCACATACTGAATTAATAGCTCTTGATCCGTATCCGAAATATTTACAAAGTTAGCACGAATCAAATGAGTATTCTTATTCACTTCATCCAGATAGTCTTCACAAGCAATCACCGCAGCAATTAATCGAAGATTGACATTGCTTTGATATAAATTCAGTTCAATTTCTACGTGCTGATTAAGCGTTGCAAAATCGGGGCTTGGAAAAGAAATACCGCAAGCGCTCAAATTCACCTGGCAGGCACGCATAGGCTCTGCCTCCACCTCGTCAATACCGGCAAGGCCATGCCCAATTACTAAGTTTATTTTTTGATTGTATAAATCAAGTAAAGTATGTATTTCCGCATTGTATTTTTTCAAACTTGCCAAAGCAATTGCAATCTGTCCGTCCATTTGTGACAGCACACCTTTTAAAGAAGAAGGCTGCGCTTGTACCGCTAACTCTGTCTCATTACTTGATAATAAACGGTACCGAACGCCGATTAAATCACTCACACGAAAATATCGTCTTCTTTCATCTTGCTGCGCAGTCATTTTTTTCCTTTTATAACGTTTAACCTAGAAAATCTCATCAGGATCCAGGTCAAAGAAACTCTCAATAGTTTCAACATTTGTTTCAAAATCGTCTGTATTAGCATCTAGCGCTTTACTTTCTTCCTTTAACTCTTCTTTGACCTGTTTATCAGTTTTCTCTTGCAAAATGATTTCTACTCGACGATTTCGCCTCCGGTTTTCAGGCGTTTCGTTTGGCACCAACGGACGCGTATCAGCAAAGCCTGCCACACTAAATCGGTCCTGCTTGATATAACCGTCATCGAACAAGCCATGCGCAACTTCTAACGCTCTGGCTACAGATAAGTCCCAATTTGAGGGAAACATAAATGTCTTAATAGGAACATCATCGGTATGACCCTCTACTGCAATATGACCCTCTATCGTTTCAAGCATATCAATTAATTTATCAAGCACCGGTATAAACTCATCTTGCAAGGTTGCAGACCCTGAAGAAAAAGCACCTTTTTCTTGTATTCGAATAACAATTCGACGGCCTTGAGTTTCTATTTCAACCATATCCTTAGCAATTTCTTCTTGCATCTTCTCTGCAATATCTTCAGCTTTCGTTTCAGCCTCTTCCTCCATTTCCATCAGCTTTTGAGCAACAAACTCGCTGATTTGCTCTTTTTTATCCTGGGCACTTTCTGTTGATTCATCACACGCATCAGCAACCGCTTTTTCAATTTCAGCTTCGCAAAGAACATCCAGAGTTTGCTGCGTCGCATCAGTTGTTTGCTGCATGACCATTTGTAAAGGGGTTGGATCAGGTTTTCCGGGTGAAAACTCTTGCGCGATTATACTGGTACCTTTTGGGATATCATTCACATCAACCTGATTCTGAACACCAAAAGCTTCTCGCATTGAACCAGCTAAACGTTTAAATTTGAGCACATCCATTTCTGCAAACGACAGCAACAAAACAAAGAAGCACATCAACAGCGACATTAAGTCGGCAAAGGTTCCCATCCATGCGGGGAGACCGGGGACACAATCGCAATCATGCTCTTCATCTTCATCACTCATTAATATGTTTACCTAAACGCATTTACTAAAATTCATTTTTCTAATTATTTATAGATCTTATTCGTCATCTTTTGGCCGCTGTCCTTCTGGCAAATAGGTACGCAGCATACCTTCAATAACGCGTGGATTTTGGCCAGCTTGAATCGCTAATATTGCATCAATCGCCATTGATTTTATTAAATCTTCTTCCCCCATTCTCAGTGATAATTTATCCGCAAAAGGTATACAAATCATATTCGCCAACATAGCACCATAAAGTGTTGTTAGTAGAGCTACAGCCATTGCTGGCCCAATAGATTTTGGATCATCCATATTCGACAACATTGCCACTAGACCGATCAGCGTACCAATCATCCCCATTGCTGGCCCCAGATCGCCCATCGCTGTCCATACACTGGCACCTGATTTATGCCTAGCAAGTGTCATATTTTTATCTTTTGTTAAAATCGATTTCACGACATCTGCATCATGCCCATCAATTAAAAGCCCGATACCTTTTTCTAAAAAGCTGTTGCTAATTTCCTTACCTTCAAGTGATAGTAGCCCACCTTTACGTGCTGCATCTGCCAACTCAACGACCAATACAATCAAATCTTCTGGCGTATCAAGTTTAAACATAAAGGCTTTGGCTGCAGTTTTTCCTGCGCCTAAAAATTGCCCCAGCGAAAACTTCATCATACAAACTAAAGTAGAGCCTACAATAACAATCAAAACAGAAGGTACATCTGCAAACATCGACAATGACCCACCCAAGGTCATTGCAAAGATAACGATCCCTATACCGCCAATCATTCCAATAAGGGTTGCTAAATCCACAAATGGCTCCTAATACTTTTTATGCACTGCTGCATGGTATGCCCAATCATATTAACTATTCCCCTGAATTAACTTCAGGTAACTTTTGGCTGCTTGAGATAAAAACAAATTGTTTCTGTTCCAAGAATGATTCATCTATCTGTATACTTACGGATATTGTTACTCTCGTTTTACCAAGTACTAACTTTTATTGCCGTGAGAAAAACAAGTTTACAAACAGTGTAGTCGGGATTGATAAAAAATCATGAATTTTTACATGTATTTCCTTTCACTGTTTATCCAATAAACAATAAATAAAAAATACGCTGCCGCAGAGACCCTCATGCCTAAAAAAAATTCAGTTGTTGATTTCGAAACCTCGTTGCAAGAGCTTGAAGATATCGTAAGTAAAATGGAGCAAGGACAGCTTTCACTCGAACAGTCATTAGAAGCATTTGAGCAGGGAGTACAATTAACACGTACCTGCCAAACTACATTAAAAGAGGCAGAGCAACGTGTCTCAAAATTAACAGAAAAGGGTGATACCTTTGAATTGAAAGCCTTAAATACTGAAGAGAGTCACTAGTGTTTGAAGATTATAAGTCATTCATTGACGATGAATTACAAAAAAACATTCACCAGCTAAGTGATAATGGCTCTATATTAGCAAGAGCAATCCATTACAGCACCCTTCTTGGTGGCAAACGTATTCGTCCAATTCTTGTACTTCTTAGCGCTGAGAGTTTCGGGGTAAGCAAGGAGCAAGCAATTATACCCGCTTGTTCGGTAGAGTTAATTCACGCTTATTCATTAATTCATGACGACCTACCATCTATGGATGATGATGACTTACGACGAGGCCAGGCAACTTGCCACAGAGCATTTGATGAAGCGACGGCAATACTTGCTGGTGATGCGCTACAAGCGATGGCATTCGAGCTATTAACACAAGATAGCAATATACCGCCTAATAACCGCCTTCAAATGATTCAAGCACTTTCAAGAGCATGTGGGGCAAAAGGCATGGTTCTGGGACAATCCATAGACTTCGAATCTGTGGGTCGACACTTGAGTCTTGAACAACTTGAAAATATGCACAAACATAAAACAGGCGCTCTAATTGAAGCAAGCATATTGCTTGGCGCACTCTGCAGCCATACTAGTATTTCTTTTGCTGAAGAGACTGCACTAAAAAAATACGCTCAAGCGATTGGTTTAGCCTTTCAGGTTCAAGATGATATTCTTGATATTGTGAGTGACACACAAACCTTAGGAAAAACTCAAGGCGCCGATGCCGCTCTCAATAAACCAACCTACCCAGCCCTATTAGGGTTAGATGGGGCAAGAAGCAAGCTAATGTCTCTTCACGAAGAAGCACTAAACTCGCTTAACAACCTGCCTGATCGCGACACATCAAAACTTGAAAAAATCAGCCACTTCATTGTTCAACGTAGCCTTTAGCTTTTAAAGTAAAAGCTGTAACAGATAAAGCGTCGTATCTATCGTTTGATTCCTGTTATAATGCTCGTTCATTTTTGATTACAATTTTTTCGCCTAATGCAGACAACACCTATCTTTCAAGAAATACCGACTAAGCGCCCCAATACACCGCTTTTAGACAAAGTTAATGAGCCGTTTCAACTTCGCTTACTTTCTGAAGAACAGTTAGCTCAGTTAAGCTATGAACTCCGCTCATACCTTTTATATAGCGTCGGTCAGTCTGGTGGGCATTTTGGTGCAGGCCTCGGCGTCGTTGAACTAACTGTTGCTTTACATTATATTTTTAATACCCCTGAAGACCGTATTATTTGGGATGTTGGCCACCAAGCCTACCCACACAAAATACTGACAGGCCGACGAGAAGCCATGCCCAAAATTCGCCATCAGAATGGGCCAGCAGCATTCCCTTCTCGAGAGGAAAGTGAATATGATTCGTTTGGTGTCGGCCATTCCAGCACATCGATAAGCGCCGCAATGGGAATGGCAATTGCCTCAAAACTTCAAAACCAACAACGCAAGGCAATTGCTGTCATTGGTGATGGCGCATTAACAGCGGGCATGGCTTTTGAGGCTCTAAGTCACGCTGGTGACATCAGTCCTGACATGCTTGTTATATTGAATGACAATGACATGGCAATTTCAAATAATGTTGGCGGTCTAAAAAACCATTTGGCAAGAATCCTGTCCGGTAAAACATACAATCATGTCAGAGACAGCAGCAAGAAAGTCTTAAGTAGCACTCCCGGATTAATGGAATTCGCTAAGAAAACAGAAGAACACGTAAAAGGTCTTATGGCGCCAGGTACTCTTTTTGAGGAATTGGGGTTTAACTATATTGGTCCAATTGACGGACATGACCTACCAACCCTGTTGCGCACACTAGAAAATATGAAAGAGCTTAATGGCCCTCAGTTTCTTCATGTTGTCACTAAAAAAGGTAAGGGGTTTGCTCCCGCAGAAAGCCAGCCTATTGCTTACCACGCAATAAATAAAATCGCCCCTAAAATTACAAGCTCTATCCAGCCAGTTATTAATAAACCAAAGTACGCAAATGTATTTGGTCAGTGGATATGTGACATGGCGGAAGTTGAGCCAAAATTAGTCGCGATCACACCCGCAATGCGTGAAGGATCCGACTTAATAAAGTTTTCAGAACGTTTTCCAGAACGCTATTTTGATGTCGCTATTGCTGAGCAACACGCCGTTACTCTTGCAGCGGGGTTAGCCTGCGAAGGCGTTAAGCCGGTTGTAGCTATTTATTCAACATTTTTACAACGTGCTTACGACCAACTTATTCATGATGTTGCTATCCAGAACTTAGACGTTCTATTTGCCATCGATCGTGCTGGTTTAGTCGGCGAAGATGGCGCAACTCATGCCGGAAGCTTTGATTTATCATTTTTACGCTGCATTCCAAATATGTTAATTATGGCGCCATCAAATGAAAATGAACTCCGCCAAATGCTTTATACAGGATTTATTCATAAAGGCCCTGTGAGTGTTCGCTATCCTCGAGGAACCGGTCCCGGTACAACAATACAAACAGAAATGAATTCAATCCCTCTTGGTAAATCCCTGACTATCCGTTCAGGTAAGAAAATTGCTATATTATCTTTTGGATCAATGCTTGAAACAGCACAAATGGTTGCAACAAAACTGGATGCAACACTGGTTGATATGCGCTTTATCAAACCGCTCGATACGCAATGTATTCTGCAACTAAGCTCATCTCACTCATTACTGGTTACACTCGAAGAAAATGTCGTTGCAGGCGGCGCAGGTAGTGGCGTTTCTGAATATCTTAGCGAACAAAATATAAACACACCTATTATTCATTGTGGCCTACCCGATACTTTTGTACCTCACGGTAAACCTAATGATTTATTAAAGGAATGCGGTTTAGACCCAGAGGGAGTGTTAGCTCGAGTTGAGAAGTATTATGACGTAGATAATGCAGAAGCATCATAGCGGCAGCAGCTTACCTTCTATAAACGCTTATTTACCGCTGCGCTCTCTATACAAAAATCACTTTTTCTACATATCATCCTGATGTGTTTTCAGCCAATGGCCCAACTTACTTGCCTTTGTAGATAAATAGCTTTCATTATGAGGGTTTCGACCCACTTGAATTGGTAGACGTTCAACAATTTCAACCCCTCCTTTTTCAAGGGCGTTTACTTTTCGAGGGTTATTTGTCATTAAACGTAAAGACTGAATATTGAGATGCTTTAACATGTCATAGCAAATAGAGTAATCACGAAGATCCGCTGCAAAACCAAGCTTCTCGTTCGCCTCTACCGTATCAGCCCCCTGATCTTGCAACTGATAAGCGCGAATTTTATTCAGCAAACCTATTCCACGACCTTCTTGGCGAAGGTAAAGCAAAATGCCTCGCCCTTCATCTGCGATAGATTGCATCGCTTGCTCTAACTGATAACCACAATCACAGCGCATACTGAAAAGTGCATCCCCGGTAAGGCACTCTGAATGAGTTCTTGCCAAAACAGGCTGGCCATTAGACACATCACCTAAAGTCAGCACTACATGCTCTTGACCAGACTCAAGCTCTTCAAATCCATGCATTTCAAACACAGCAAAAGGGGTCGGTAAGCTACAAGTCTCGACAAAACGTACTTCCACAAAGATTCCTCTCAAACAAATCTAAATAATTACTTTACAATCTATATTGAACTGCAATGTGCATTGTATCACATTGTTTAGCGTAGGTTTATAAGTGAAAACTGTTATCCATTTTATGGCTAATGTGATTACATTAACGCTGTTGTATAAATTATATTGGATTAAGTGCGATCGAAACACTGGGGATATACATGAGTTTTTACGAAGAAAAAGTATTACCACACCTTATAAACTTTGCTTGTGGAAGCCCGCCTATTCTTAAGCTTAGAGAAAGAATAGTCCCTTTATGCCAAGGTCGAGTACTCGAAGTTGGTATGGGGTCAGCAATAAACCTTACTTATTATAATTCAAAAGATGTAGAATTTATTTGGGGCCTAGAGCCCTCGGAAGGTATGCGAAAAAAGGCGCAAAAAAATCTTAATGCAAGTTCAATTGAAGTAAAATGGCTAGCCTTACCAGGGGAGAGAATTCCTCTTGAGGACGGAAGTGTAGATACCGTACTACTCACATTTACCTTATGCACAATTCCTGATTGGAAAAACGCTTTAGAACAAATGCATCGCGTACTGAAACCCCAAGGGAAACTACTGTTTTGTGAACACGGGAAAGCTCCGGATCAAAAAACTTTAAGCTGGCAAAACCGTGTTAACCCCTACTGGAAAAAAATAGCGGGAGGATGCAATCTAAACCGCCCCATCAGCGAACTTATTACAGAGTCCAACTTCGAGATAAATAACCTCGAAGCATTTTATATTCCCAAACTGCCTAGACTTACGTCATACATATACTTTGGTAGCGCAACAAAAAAATAATTCTAAGCTGCATTTGAAATTATTCTGCCACTCCGTTCTTTAAACCATCTTATATTTAATTTAGCTTATCCACCTGTCATATTCATAAAACGAATAATGTCAGGTGACTTGCTATTATCAAATTCATGACGTTCTGGCTTCAAATCCATTGCCTCAATAATCACCGACTTCAAACGCTCCTTATCTCCTGGAAATGCTCTCAAGCCCTCCCGAAGGTCAGCAGAGTGCTCATTACCTAAACATAACAATAGCCGTCCTTCTGCAGTCACTCTGACACGATTACAGTCACCACAAAAATTATGACTATGAGGAGAAATAAATCCAACCTTTGTTATTGAGTTAGCAGGAATACCTGGACCGCTTAAAGAGTAATATTGAGAAGGCCCATCTGAGGCCTTACCTTGTTTGTGAGGCGTTAATACCCAATGCGCTTCAAGCATGCTTTTTATCACATCACTAGAGCAAAAAGACTCTTCACGATTATGCTCGGTAATCTCTCCTAAAGGCATCTCTTCAATAAAACTAATATCAACGCCTTTGGTTATCGCAAAAGAAACCAGATCAACAACTTCATCATCATTGCGACCTTTTAAAATCACAGCATTAAGCTTTATTTTTTCAAACCCAGCCTCACATGCTGCATCAATACCTGCCAACACTTTTTTTATGTCACCGACACGCGTTAAGTCTTTGAATTTTGAAGGTTTCAACGTATCCAGACTAATATTAAGACGCTTTAACCCTGCGGCTTTAAGGCCAGATGCTAAACGCGGAAGCTGTGAGCCATTAGTGGTCATGACAAGTTCATCTAAACCTTCAAGCGACCCCATTGACTCACAAAGAGAAAGCACATTCTCTCGTATAAGAGGTTCTCCACCTGATAAGCGAATTTTGCTCACGCCAAGCTCAACAAAAACCTCAGCAAT
>CAJWBJ010000080.1 GCA_913020495.1 uncultured Oleiphilus sp. | reverse complement strand
ATTACGGCTAAAGCAGGCTTAAAAGAGACCTTGTTTAGTGATGATTTGTCTGTTGTTGGGAGTAAGTTGGATTTAGTCGACTTCTTTAGTTTATTGGATCAGCCAAAAGGTACTTTTAACATTGTTACCCCCTAGCTAATATTACGTAGTCATAACAATGTTATAAAAGTCTTTGACACATAGCCGAGTCAAACTATAGAGGCGTAAATATGAAAATTCAATTTTACGGATACAACGCCTTCCTAATCGAGTCAGGCGATAAACTTCTTGCTATTGACCCTGGCGCGTTATTTTTCTATTGGTTTAGATTTACTTCTCTATTTCCTAAAAAGAAATGGCAAGACATTACTCATATATTCATCACACACGGTGACCCAGATCATTACTGGCATTCAGACAGAGTGGCAAAGGCTTCAAATGCAACTGTAATTTTTAATAAATCAATGCTGCGTGAAGTGAATGGAAATATCTTAGCATTGGGGCCTCGCGTTAGAGGTGTCAAATTTATAACAAAATTTAAACAAGTACGCACCTTAACGATTGATGAAACTATTGAGATAGATGGCATGACCGTTAGGGGCGTTAAAACGACTCATGGTGAACTTGCCCTTAAAATAGGTCCATTTACGAAAGTTGTAAAAACTGGACCTAATGAAAGAATAGGATGGGGTTCAATTGGGTTTGATATTCATGTGAATGGAAAACGTATTTTAAGTCTTGGCGATACACTGCTGCACAAACAGGAATGGGAAGTTCTTAGTGGGCCAGACGTGTTGATGATTCCGATAGGAGGCAAAATCGCGCGCAATACTATGGACGAGGAGGCAGCAATACAGGCTGTAAAAACTATTAAACCAAAGCTTGTGATCCCTTGTCACTATAATTGCCCCGGCCTTTTTTCGAGAACACTGAACCCTGCGGACGAAGAAAAATTCAAACAAGGGGTAGAAGCGCTAGGAATTCAGTGCTCCATTTTGCATACTGGGGATACAATTGATTTAGACGGTTATTAATACATACCAAAAACTACTTGATAGCAGGAGGTAAGAGCTTTGATTACAATTTCTCAATTGACTGAGCTTTTAGGGTGGGCATCAGTAATAAATATTTCTTATCTTGGTCTAGCAATGATTATTCTTATGACTATGAGAGGACAGATATTTTCAATTCATCGAAAGATGTTTGATCTAGAAGATAAAGAATTAGGGCCTATGTATTTTAATTTTTTGAGTCACTACAAGATTATGACGTTAGTTTTTATGGTTGCGCCGTATCTTGCATTAAAAATAATGGGCCAATAAATGTTTAACAAAACGTTTATAAATATAAACGCTTTGATAAAGCTTTGGCACGAATAGGGTTGTCAGGAATGATTTTCCCTCAACCAACCTAACAAGAGGCGGTTGATTGGCTCTGGTTTTTCCTGGTGGCAAAAATGACCCGCTCCTAGGACTCGCTCGATACGACAACCCATTGGGAAATCTTCGTTTAAGAATGTGTGTTCATAGAGGCGGGTATCGATACAGCCATCATCACACCCGGTGATAGCAAGTGTAGGCACTGGTACCGTTGTCAAAAGACTTGCTTCCGTTTGTTTTAAGCCCAACATAACTCTGGGAGAAATGTTTTGCCGATAATAACTTAGCATCGCACTCTTGACCCCCGGCGCAGCAAAGGTCTGGCGTAACCCAGCCCACTCCTCATTCGGCAACTCGAAACCGGGAGACCAGTTTTTCCAAAGGGATTTAATGAACGCCCAATCATGTCGTTGGAGCACAAATTCGGCAATACCGGGCAATTGAAAGAAATTCATATACCAGGACTTTAAGAGTTGGCTCGGCACTTTACGAACACCGTCTAGAAAGCGTGCCCCATGAGGTACCGCAAGTGTCGTGAGGGAATAAAAACGCTCTGGTGCAAGCGCCCCAGCGGCATATGTAATCACGGCGCCCCAATCATGCCCGACTAAATGAACTTTCTGCTCACCTAACTTGTTCATCCAAGCGATGACATCACGTGCCATGGTGGCGACCGAGTAGTCTTTATCATCAGGCTGGGAGCTAGGTTCGTACCCACGCAAAGTGGGTGCAATTACCCGATAACCCGCATCAGCTAAAAAGGGTAGTTGATGCCTGAATGAGCGTGCGTTGTCTGGAAAACCATGTAAGCAGATGACTAAAGGTTTACCTTTATTAGTCTCGAGCCCACAGCTATTGGCTGAGAATGATAGCTTTCCATTTGTAAGTGTTAGCTGTTCCATCACTTAAGATCCTTTTGAGGCAAATCACCTGGGAAGATCTTATCAGGGAATTCTTCTTTAAAAATCTGACGCAAATTCTTGAGCGCGAGTTTTGAACATCGCCAAGCCTTAAAGCCACAGATGAGTACCGTAAATATGTTTTCGTGATGCTTGAACGACAGTCGACTCTTCATTAACCACCAGCTGAAATGACGCTCCCACTTAAGAGTATTCACTAAGGTTCCTGCCATAGTTGCGATATAATCCGGGTGATGTTCAGGGTGTGGCACCGGCATGCAAAGCATATTTTTTTGTTGATCGTCAGCATAACGGTTCTCAACGTGGGCGATCACCGAGGCACTAAAGACTTGCTGGCACATAAGAAGTGATTGAAGAGTGATGGTAGCGCCATTGAATACGGGAATGCTTTTTCGCTTAGCCAGCGGGTTTGCGGTGCAATCAACATAAAGTGTATTACCCACTGTTGGCACTACCCCCTGTTCTAAAACAATTTCGTTTGCTTCTATTGACTGGACACGGCCCAAGCGTACGATATGTCTGACATTGCGAAGTTGATTTAATTCCTCGGTGCTGACTGTTGCACAACGGAATTTGCTAGGTTTAATCTGATCATCTATCCGTGAAAAAATTTTTCTCTCTTCTAGTTGGGTGTATACCTCATCTAGTGAGTTTGAACGACAAAAGATATCGAGTTGAGATAGTAACCAACTGTAGGTTGATCCAGGTTGAAGCAGGCTACGCTCCATAAACCAAGAATCATTGCTCATAATCCAAGTTATGTTGTCTGCTGGTACAGCTTGTTCCAACAAAAATAAAACAGCATCGATCCCAGTTTTACCTGCACCAATGACCACGTACCGCGACACAGCCTTATTCATATAAGCGAGTTCATTCAGTGGGACTAGGTTCACCTCAGGAGCAACTGCATATTTGGGAGGAGTAGTAGAGGGAACTTGAACGTTCATATAGGTGGAGTCTACCGTCTTTTTGAGTACCTTCACGCTATAATGTTGATCAGGCGTTACGATTGATGAAAATACGCCTTCACCCTGATATTCACACATAGAAAAATATTTGACCCTGCCGGTATTCAATAGCTTATCTATAACGCTTTCAAAGTAGCTCAATACTTCCACACCGGAAGCCAGCGAAGCACCACCACGGCCTAACTTGATTGAGTTGACACCATAATATGCAGAAGGTTGGTGTAACGAGACAAAAGAATAGGCGTCATTCCAGTGCCCACCTGGTTTCGCATGTTTATCTACAAGGATGAGGCTGGCAGCGGAGTTACTTCGGATAAGTTCATCTGCAAAAGCAAGACCCATTGCGCCGGTACCGATCACTAAATAGTCTGTTTCCAAGTTTTGAGTAGGCAAGCTAGATTTCTCTTCTGTGAATTAAGTATCACAGGCTAACATACCGTATAGCAGGACAGAAGAATTGGAAGGAGCTCTATTTGACAAAGTAATTCTCAAAATAACTGTTGATATCAAGGTATAAAAATACATCTTCCTTTATTAACACTCAGGTAGGAGCATCTTCTAAAAGTAAGCCATGGGTCATACCTAAATGATGTTTGTTTTACAGCAAAGCGACCATAAAAAAACGTTATTTGATGTCGTTTAAACCTATTAAACAAAAGAAATAGCTTTACATACCTAATGATCTATATAGGTACCAAGTGAGTTATTTGTACAACAGACTGAATAGTTTGAACAAATAACTACCTAATGGCAATTACGTAAAATTAGTTGAATTACTTCACTAAGAAGGGCACTGAAACTATTGATGTTGATGATGGTCTAGAGCTATTACTTATCTAAGATAACTATTTCAGGGAGATTAAGCGCAACATAACAAGTTCTTTGAACTCTTGGATTAATCTATTGCCTTCATCTTCTGACAAGGTCAAGGCTAAGCGGATCGTCGAGCCAATCATATGAACGATCAATAGGGTTGAATCGTAAACTTTGACGTGATTGTCATCCCCAATAATTGAACAAACTCTACGAGAAATAATTTCGGCATTTTGCATACTATCTTGGGCATCTAATTCGACTAGATCTGGGTTTGCTTGGAGTCCTGCCCAGAGGATAGCCAACACCGGGTCCTTTTTAAACATCATATAAAAAACATCAATGCCCTGTTGTATTTTTACGACCAGCTCATCAATATCATTACAGTCTGATAGTGACTCTTCAATCGTATTTCTTACTTGCCCGAAGAAGCTCTCCATGATGGACTGTAATATTGCATTTTTGTCAGGAAAGTATTGATATATTGAGGCTAATGCGACTCCTGAATGTTTTGAAATTTCCCTCATGCTGACGGAGTCGTTGCCTTTTTTACCAATTAACTCTCTTGCGCTTTCAAGAATTTGATCATACTTCTCTCGGCTACGAGACTGAACGGGTACTCTTCTGGTATTTGTCATGTATCAAAATGCTAATATGTGAGTCATAGGGTGTAATTTATTTTTTCGTGCTTAATTAAATTGTACCCCATATCTAGAAGAATTTATTAAGCGATGCGACCTTTATCGTGTTTTTTTAAACCTTCTCTGGTCTACCTATATTTCGTAACCGTTTTGCCGATACCATGTGACGGCATCATGGATGCAAGTTTCTACAGTTGGTACTTTATATCCAAGCTCTCTAATAGCTTTGCCACTGATTGCATATTGTGGCGATGACATATATCTGGCTTGCCCAGGGTTCATTTCGGGAGGTTTGTTTGTTACGCTCGATAGCATCTCGCAAAAGTAGCCGTAGGCAATGAATACACGCCTAGGAATCTTAAACTTAGGAGGGGTTGCACAAATTTCTTTCGCCATACGGCAAAACATGTCGGCATGAGTAATGTTGGAGTAAGGCATTCCTGCACAGAGATAACCTTCACCAGCTCGACCTTTTTCAGCCGCAGCAACATGTGCTTTGGCCACTTCTGAGACATGACAATAGGAACCACCTCCTGGTAGAAGTCCGGGAAGAGAGCCTGCCGCTAGATCGAAAAAAATGCGGCCTATCTGGAGCGTGTAATCGTAGGGGCCAATCATAAAACCGGGGTAAATAAAGACAATCTCAAGCGCTTCGGTCTGATAGGAACGAAGCCGTACTTCTGCTTCGAGCTTGGTGTCGCCATAGTTGTAACCCATATTATTAAAGTTATAACGGCCTGTCTGCTCATCATAACTACCGCCGCTTGGGTTGAAACCGAGAACGTCCAAGGTACTGGTGTATATCAATCGTTTTACGCCGTGCTTAAGGCATGCCTCAGCAACATTGGTCGTGCCCTCGACGTTTATTTTTCGCTGTCTGTTAAAGTGTTTTTTCCAAAAAGAGGTATCACCGGCAACATGAAATACCACATCACAACCTTCGACAATTTTATCTACTTCGTCTGCTAGGGTGATGTCTGCAAAAACCAGCTCAACCGGCAGGTCTTTAATATATTTTACTTCCGAGCCATGCATACCCGAAGCTCGAACATCCCATCCTTGTTTAACGAGTTCATGAACAAGATTCGTTCCGAGAAAACCGGTTGCTCCAGTAACGAGACATTTGTTGTGTAGTTTGTGGGGGTTATTCATTGTCTATTATCTCGTAGCGGCCGTTTTTTTGGTGACTTTATACAAGGTCCATAAGGTCATACTGCCGATGATAGGTAAGCCAATCCCAATGGAAAGCAAAACATAACTAAACGGATGGCCCAAGGTGTACATGCCATTGTTGATGGCATAGGTGAAATCGAGTACCCCTAAGAATATCCAAGCCCCGGCAGATGCGGTGATGAGTAGTAAACCTAGCAGATCACCTTGGTTTTTCAATAGCCGTATGGAGGCAAGTAAGGTTGTTATAGCCAGAATGGTATCGGGTACAACAAAGCATTTTTCCCACGCGTAATAGCCTTCAAAGTTATGAATCAGAGGCTTGAGTTCATCGATAGGGAAGGTGGTTTCCGTGAAGAAACCAAACCAGAAGACAAGCGTGTCCAATGCAGTCACGATGTTGAGGATAATTATCCAGAAAAATAAACGCGAGCTGTTGTGTATTCTGCTTTCTGAGGCAAGGCTAAGCATTTTCGATCTCCTTTGACGCTTCAGCGACAGCGTCTTCCTCAGTTGTGGTTGCTTTTTGGCTTTTTCTCTGAAGTCGCTCAGGGATGATGTCTCTGGAAAAAACGTCTTCAATGGTTTCAGCTCGTTTGATCACTTCAGCCTTACTACCGTTAACCAGAAGCATCGCAGGACGTGGAAGGGCATTAAAGTTTGACGCAGAGACTTCTTGATAAGCTCCCATATCAAGATAAGCGACGATATCACCTTCTTTCATGTCGGGTACTTTAACTAAAGGCGATATTCGGTCTGCATAGCAAGAGTGCCCCACGATGTCAGCTACATGTTTGGGAGTGCCATTTACATTGTTTGCGATTCTGAAATCATGGAAGTTATATTCATAAATACCACCACTCAAATAAAAATAGGTGGTGTCAGTTAAAACCCAATTCATTTTCATCGGTTTAGTTTGCTGTTTGAACTTCTTTACCTTGGTGAGATGAATGCCGGTATTGCCATAAAATCCACGACCCGGCTCTACTTGCAGGCGAATACCATCGAGATTTAAACCGCCCTTCAATAAAGTATTTCTAAATGTGCTAACGGCCGTTTCGGCATATTCCTCAATGCTGGGTGCTTTCTGGGTGCCCGGCATTTTGACCATGACTTTCTCAATCATTGATGACAAGACTTTATACCTTCCTGTCGCGGTTAGTCCATACATCGCGAGCTCTAAAGGGTAAGTGAAAAAAGTCATAATGGTATTCTCACGTTCGCCAAGTTTACTGTGAGGGTCGCGTTCTGATGCGAACCCACCACCAATGTCTAATTCTTTAGGTCGATACCCGCCCCAAGCATCACAGAGATGGGTGACCAGCTGAGCGTAACGCTTCATCATGCCTTTCCAATACCATAAACTATTAGAGTGACGTCCTCCGTGGAAGTGAAGCCCCGTTAATTCTATATGTTTCATCTTAAGAACTTGCTTGCCAAGCGTTTCTAAATACTGGGCAGGTATGCCTGATTTGTATACTTGAATACCGATATCGATTGAGGCTGATTCAAGCGAAAAATCAGTGCGTTTCCAAAGGTTAGGGAAATCTGGTTTTACCCTAAAACGGATTTTAGCGACCTTATTGAGTGACTTGGCGATTTGATTAATTCGCTCAGGTTCGTCTAGATCCTCTACGGTGATTCTGACGTCAGACTCTATGCATTTTTTTAGCATTTGATCTGATTTACCGCCACCATTCACCGAAATCAAGTTAGGATCCACATTACATTGTAAGGCTGAATGCAATTCTCCTTCTGAATAGATATCCGCACCTGCGCCTTCTTCACTTAAAATGGTTCGAACTGCAGTATTCCAATTTGCTTTGTTTGCCGGAAGAATGTCGACGGGACCATCAGGCCAAAACTGCGAGAAAGCGGAGCTAAAACGTTTAACATTTTCACGCAGTTGTTGCTCCGAGACGACAAACAGCGGACTGCCAAAGTTTTTTACTAATTTGGTTGTATCGCATTCCTCAATGTATAAGTGTCCGTTTCTGGCGCTAAGAATTTCATCAATTTTGTGATCGTTATTTTCCATGTCTTGGTCTCCAATTTATTTTATTTATGTCTAACACATGATTTTGGTTTGATGTCATTCGCTTTGGTAAACCATAGGTTAAATAGTTTTCAACGTGTTTAGGTATTTATTCAACCCTCGTTTTCCGATCATTTTCATGAACGGGTAAAGATAGCGAATCATCCATGGAAAGCAGGACAAGAAGCGGCCGCCAATGCTTTCAGAGTAGGGGAGGTAAATCTCAAGTCGTTTTGTACGAGTGGCTTTGATGACAGCTTTTCCAACTTCATCAATAGATAATGGCGTGCTAACGAAGTTAAGCTCACTTCCGCCGTTCATTGCTTCATAGCGAAGCATTTGAGTATCGACGCCACTGGGGTAAATGCCCGTAACGTGAACACCTAACGGGCTAAGTTCATCACGAATTCCTGTAATGAACCCTCGCAGCCCAAACTTGGTAGCAGAGTAAGTCGCGCTACCTTTTAATGAAACAATGCCACCCATCGATACCGTTGATATTATGTGGCCGGAACCATGGTTAGTCATGTTTGTCGCGCAGGCTTTAATTAAGTGGATAGCACTGCGAAGATTCAACTCCAGCTGTTGGTCAATTTGGTGTTCATTTAAATCAATAATGTTTCCAACACAGATTGAACCGGCATTGATAAATGCAAGATTGATATGCCCAAACTCTTGTTTTACTTGGCCGAGTAGCTCCCTAAATTGTATTCGATCTGTTAAATCTGTTGCGATGGTAATTGAACCAGAAAGCGTTTCACCTAGCTGATTTAACTTGTTTTCATTTAAATCAATCAGAATAAGCTTATAGCCTAATGCATTAAGTCGTTTCGCTACATTTTCCCCTATGTCACCCGCGGCACCAGTAACCAAAGCGGTTTTATTTTCAGTCATCTATAAAATACCTTTCAAAATTCGCGGAAATGATATCAATTATCATATTTGTGGTTTGTTTATATAAGCTGATCATTGATCTTGTATTGGTGAATATAATCAATGCTCATGTTTTGTGTCAAGTATCTTTCAATGAAATTTGAACTATGTGACATTTATACTTGGGGGAGGTGTTTACCTGTATTTATATGAAAGGTTATTTAGAGTTTAAGCGACCTCTATAATTTTTTAGCCGGGACAAAATTAAACAAATCTAATTAACAACAGTTGTATTATCTTTAATCTCTTCTATCTTTAAGATGTCTAATTAACAACATTCATACTTACTAATGATAAAAATTGAAGACCCCTTACTCGCTTTGATTATTCGGTTTGTTGTCGAGGACGAACAGCTAGACAGTGTCAGTAATGAGTTTATCCAAAGACAGATAAAAACCTTAGAAGATTATCTGACGCAATTTCCTACAGACGAACATGAATGCCATACGATGCACTGGGTGCAGCAACACGCCGCTGAATACCGAAAGCAATGGGAAAAAAAAGTAGTTACGCATCGAGTTTCAAAATGGCAGTGTAAAGACTGCCCCTTACTGAATGAAGTGGATGCTAATCATTGTATTATTCACCAGAATTGGCTGAGTTTGCTACAACAATTTAGCAGAGATGACATCAGTACGGCTAAATATGTCGAAAGTGCGTTAACACTACTAACTGAGCATAAAGAGCATCTCAGACTGAGTAAACATCTAAAGCTTAAACTCGGTCTTATTAAATAATAGCGCTCGATCCCCGCCCTAGTTAAGCACGCAATATATTCCTAGAAAAGGGCACTCCTATGCCTGCTGTAGCAAACCCAATCAAGAAGTAAACAAGAAGAGCTATAAATATTTAGGGGGATCATTTTATGCTAGTCATCATAACTATCTAACACTCAAAAGGTGGCGCTTTTTAATTCAACACTGGATGTCATTTAGTTGCACAAATTGTGTTAAAACTATGGTTCAGTTTTAGTAACTTAAATAGTTTTGACACAGACTCTCGAATACCGGCTCAGCCCGACTAAATCAATCAAACAGATGCGGCCAAGGCTGAATTTCCTCTAGCTCATACGCTAATTCGAGCAGTGTTTGTTCTTGTCCTAATGCGCTAGCTAACTGAATACCTACAGGGAGACCCTGACTTGATGAACCTGCAGGTAGTGAAATGGCGGGAGAGCCGGCAACGTTGGCCATGGGCGTGAAACTAGCATAACGCATGAGTCTCTCTAATAGTTCATCAAACTCGGTTGATGGATGTAGTTCTCCTAGTGGACGTGTTGTTTGAGCCAATACGGGTGATAAGTATGCATCATAGGTTTCAAATTGCGATGTGAATTGTTGGGCAGCTTGTTTTAACCGGTATAAGAATATTGGCGTTTTATATAGATTTTTTCGGTAGTGCTTAGCTAATCCGTGCGATAGATTGTCCATCGCGTTTGGCGTAAAACTAGCGCTAAATGTGAGTTTGGCTGACTGTTTGACTAAGAAAGATAGCATTCCCCAATACAAGCTAAAATCTTCAGCGAACTGAGCCTTTACCGGAAAACGCATTTCTTCCACATGATGGCCTGCATCTTCTAGTGCTTGGGATGTTTTTAGAACTGCGGATCTAGTGTCTGAATCGGTACTAAAGCCGGTAACAGAGTCGGTAAAAACACCAATTTTCAATCGCTTCTTATTGGGTGAGGTGACCAATGGGAGTACTGGTAAGTTAGGGTTTTGATAGTATTTTTGTATCTCAAAGTGAAAGTAGGCCGTGTCACGAACACTTCTGCTAAGAATACCTTCACTGACAATATTAATCGGTAATCCACGTGCTGCGAGTTCATTAATGTGTCTGTCCCTGCTTGGCTTTAAGCCAACTAACCCACAACATGCGGCAGGAATTCGAATCGAACCGCCGCCATCATTTCCATGAGCGAATGGTACAACGCCAGCGGCTACTAACGCTGCCGAGCCTCCTGAAGACGCGCCAGATGAGTATGCTAAATTCCATGGGTTTCGAGTTGCTTCTTTATGTGCGGGCTCTGTGGTCGCATTAAAGCCGAATTCAGGCAAACTGCTCTTTCCTAGTACATTCACGCCAGAAGATAAAAACTGTTTAGCGTAGTAACTGTGCCTTGTTTCATTCTTTGGTTTGATTGCAGCCGACCCAAAACTAGTCGGTAAACTCTTAATGGCGATGTTGTCTTTAACGAATGTCGGCACACCATAAAAGAAGGCAGCGTTTTTGTTCTTATTTGGCTGGGAATGCGTGGTCCGATTAAATGTTATCGCATTAATGGCAGGGTCGACTAATAGCGCTCTTTTCCGCGCTGCTTTAGCGAGCTCTTCAATTGAAATAACGCCATTTTTTAATTCCTTACTTAAGCCAATCGCATCGAACTTTCCCAGTGCATCATCTTGAAAGCAATGTACCGAGCCTGACGCACTGGTTATGTTGGAGACTTGCTTTTTTGTGTTGGTGCTCATTAGACTTGTCTCGATTTTATTATTTTTTGAAGTGTTTTTTGTATGGCGCGTCTTTAGTGTTCAACTTATTGCCACGCATGTCAAAGCCTGTTGATTCAAAACTAAGTAAGGCAGGCGTGCTTACAAAGCATATAGATGTCTGTTTCATGCATATAATAAGATACTAACTTTTAGTTTTGTATTTCATCGACCGGTTGAAACACATGCACAAAGCAGACGCTTATTTAAACAAAACCACTAAATCAGCCATGGTTAGATTTTTAACACAGTACTATAGGGGTTAATATTTCACAGCTTGTCTAAAAAACCTGATTACTTATTCACATAACTTTTTAATTTGGATTAATATGCCGCTTAATTTCTTATCAGACTATCTACAGATATAAAGTTCTGTCATAAAGGTTAGAGGTGAAGTGTGAAAGTTCTTCTTAAATAAATCTACTTTTTGCACGAGTACAAAGAAGGGTTTTGTACATGTTGTGGAATTGTGTAGTGTCTGTTGTGTACGACCATTAGATTTGGACGACCACATGAAATACTAAATTGATAGAAATTGAAATTGCTTTAAATTCAGACCACTAGATAATCTAATTCCACAACAAGTGCTAAATTTAAATTATTAACTCCAAAATCAGATTTAAATTCGCCGTTTCACAACAAACACTAAATCGTTCGACCATAAGTATGTGCTTTCTAAGTTTTTACTGCTAAAAATTCACTAACATCATCAATTTTAAAACAGTGGAGGGCAGGTTAAAGTTGACCTAATTATCTACATTCTTATAGATTCAAAACAGCAGGCTAAGGAGTTAAAGTGATCATTTTCGAGTAACGATATAACGCTAGGAATGAGTTAAAAGTAAACTTGTTTGACTTGGCATATTTAGTTACGGTTAACAATGGTGTTTACCAAACCTACTCAAGACGATTTTGTCGTTCGGGGAGCCTACGGACAAATGATTTATGTCAACCTGGGAAAAGCTAGTGGTCGCCAAAAATGCGGCTTACCCTGAATGGACCACTACAAATGAAAGGAATGACATTATTGCAGCCTTCAAAAATAGATAGTAACGGAAAACTGTTAAACCTTTAGTGTCGCTAAGAAGCTGTAAGCAATTTCTTTTTCAATTTTGAGATAGTTAACTATGTTGAATGCGTTATTAATAAGAATATAAAAAATATCTTAAGATTATCCTTCTGTTAGAACTGGGTGCATGGAGCATTTGATAGTATGTTGTCTGGAAATAAAAATAAATCCGAAGGTTTGAATCAAGCTGACGAACCGACCATCACAAGTCCTTCAGATAAAGTAAGCTGTGCTCTCGAGATAGACTTAAGCTTGGATACTGTCTTCGAGCTTGTACCTGATTCAATTTTAGTCATTGGCCAGGAGGGGAGAATCTTATTTGCTAATACTCAATCCAGTAAGCTTTTTGGTTTTAGTGTTGAGCAACTGATCGGTAAAACTATTGAAAGTTTAGTGCCTGAACGTTACCAAAAAGTTCATTCTCAGCACCGAAATAACTATTTTGACAAGCCTGCTCTTAAACACATGGGGGCAAGAGGTACAGCTCTCCAGCTTCGTCGAAATGACGGTGTTGAAATTCCTTGTGATATTAATTTGAGCCCGCTGAATACGGGTGATGACGTTATGGTTATTTGCAGTATTCGTGACATGAGTGATTTTCAGAATACTCAGGCTAAATTACAAAAGAGCGAAAAGAATCAGAGGCTATTGTTAGAAACCACCCATGCAATTCCTTGGGAAGCAGATGCTCGTACATGGCAGATCACGTATGTAGGTCCACAGGTATCGGATCTTTTAGGTTATACCGCTGAACAATGGAAAGAGAACGACTTTTGGGTTTCCCATATTCACCCAGATGATCGTGATAGAGTGGTCAGTTTCTGTGAGAAATCATCCCAAACCTTAGATAATTATGAGTTTGAGTACCGTATGGTTGCGGCTGACCAACGAGTTGTTTGGGTGCGTGACATTGTTAACGTTATACGTGTAAGTGGCGAAGCTGAACAGCTTCGCGGTTTTATGATTGATGTTACTGAAACAAGAAAGAAAAATATTGCGCTTGAATCAGCTTTCAATGAGGTGGAAGTATTAAAAGTAATACTCGAAGACCTCTGCAACAATGCACCAGTCGGTCTTAGCTATTTAGATACAGAGCTACGATATATTCATATTAATGAATATTTGGCTAGGATGAATGGGTTCCCCGTGGCCTATCATATTGGTCGAAAAATAACTGAAATACTTCCTGATGTTGTGAGTATTGAGCACAAGCTCCGAAATGTTCTTGCTGAAGGGAAGCCAGTTATTAATGAAATAGTTCAGGGAGCTACGCAAGATAACTCGGAGATAGACCGAGTCGTTAGTTACTATCCAGATAAGGCTGAAGATGGGCAGATAGTGGGTATCCGTTGTGTCGTAAAAGATGTCAGTAAAATTAATAAACTTGAATTGGAAAATGCCATACTTCGTGAAGAAATTAAGCTTAGTTACCCGCACACAGAAGTTCTAGGCCAAAGTGTTGACACCAAAAAACTGTTGAAACTGGTTGAGCAGGTCGCACCGACTGAGGCGAGTGTATTACTTGAGGGTGAAACGGGTACGGGTAAAGAGTTAATTGCAAGGGAAATTCATCAGCTCAGCGTCCATAGCAGTAAGACAATGGTGACCGTAAATTGTGCAGCGTTACCCGCTACACTTATCGAATCAGAGCTGTTCGGAAGAGAGAAGGGGGCTTATACTGGCGCGCTAGCTAAACAACTGGGCCGTTTCGAAATAGCCAATAATTCAACCATCTTTTTGGATGAAATTGGCGAGCTACCGCTAGAGCTACAGCCAAAACTGCTTCGAGTATTGCAAGAGGGCGAGTTTGAGCGTTTGGGGGGAACACAAGCCGTCAAAGTTAATGTTCGCGTGATCGCCGCGACCAACCAGAATCTTCAAGAACTTGTCGCCCAAGGACTGTTTCGTAGTGATTTATACTACCGATTAAGTTCCTTCCCCATTGGTATTCCGCCACTACGAAAGCGTGCGGACGATATTCCTGAATTAGTTTGGTCATTCGTTAATAAATACAATAATGCGATGGGTAAACGCATCGAGAAAATACCTGAGTCAGTGATGCAAAAACTGACACAATACCCATGGCCAGGAAATATTCGAGAACTACGTAACGTGATTGAGCGATCCATGATCTTATCCTCAGATAGAGTGCTTAATGTCCTATTGCCTGAACAGAATAATATAGATGCTGACAAGACTTCATCGATGCAACTACAGGATGTAGAAAAAGCTCATATCCAGCATGTTTTGGAAGAAACCAAGTGGCGGGTAAGAGGAGAACAAGGTGCCGCTGATATTTTGGGGCTCAAGCCAACTACTCTAGAATCTAAAATGATTAAATTAGGCATTAAACGTTTGTGAACTACCTAGTGACTGAAGATTACTGGGTAAGCTCGCAAGAAATCCGATAATAAAAAACCCGAAATACTGGGTTGCCCCCGAAATATCGTAGCCTTTCTTTAATATGAACTCTTTAAAGTAGTTTACCTGTTTGCGGTAAATCCATTCTATATCAATACCTTAATGGTCTTTTGGTCGATAATCATTTCTTGGTTTAAATCTTGCGAATGCATATGAGCTATACATGCAGTTTGACCATACATAACAAACTAACAATAGAGATACAGGTTGATGATCAATGCGAGCATAAGATTTACAGCGTCCGTTGAAAAAATAGATAAACTGCGTGATGTGCTGCTGTCAGTACTTGGGCCAACACAAGCGATGCCTGAGTGTATTTGCTGTCGTTTATATCAGGATGAAAGCAATCCAAATAGTTGGTTATTGTTTGAAGAATGGAGCTCTGAAGAAGGCTTGAGGCGGCATGTTAAGTCAGAAGCTTATCGTGTCGTACTTGAGGCAATGGAATTATCTAGTGAAGCGCCGGAAGTAAAGTTCTCGCTGGAAAACAAAGTAGAAGGCTTTGAGTTAATAGAGAGTATACGTGGTGAAGATAAATAAATTAGAAACGATCAACGTGATAAAGGAACAATATATGTATTTTACACATATCAAGATTGCAGCAATAAGCGTCATGCTATTCATTTCGAATGGAGTGCTGGCTGATGGTCATGACCAATGGAGATTTGGTGTTGGCACCGGAATCTTTGCCTTAAATATAGAAGGTGATCTAGGCCTTAATGTCGGGGCATTTGGTGCTGTCGAAGTTGAAGTAGATTTAGATTTTGATGATATTTTGGACTACAACGAATCTGGTTTTGGCGCTGCATTTTCTGCCTCAAAAGGCCCTTGGCGCTATCAATTTCAGTTTGCCCATTTAGGTCTGGAAGGCGAAGAAAGTGGTGTGGATGGCACAGGTACGCCTGTTTCTGCCGGCCTACTTTTTGAGGCTGATGCCTTAGCGCTTTCGGCTAATTATACCTTTTACCAGTATGGCAAAGGTGTAGTGGGTGTAATCGGTGGTTTACGTTATTACAAACACAACTTTGAAGGTGCCGTTACTCAGGGGGCCACGACTTTAAAACGAGATAAAAGTTTTAGTTGGGTGGATGGCTTTATCGGCCTGACACATGCCTATGGCTTTAACAAGGAATGGTCTTGGTCTAGCCAATTAGACATTGGTGGCGGCGGCTCTGATTTCACCTATTTTGCTAACACAGGTGTCAATTGGTCATTCGCAGAAAATTGGACCACGCGATTGTATGGGCAAATATTGGCCTTGGATTACGAGGATGGCTCAAAAGGTGATGCTGACTGGTACCTCTATGATGCTAAAGAATTTGGCATCGGGCTAGGCATTAATTACGGGTGGTAGTGAATAGGTCATCTCGTATGAATCTGGAATTCAATAAAGATGGCTTACTCAAAATGCAACAACGCTTTAATAAATGTATAAAATAAAAGGAGAAAAAAATGAAAAAACACACAATCCTCACAATCGTTTGTATGTTGTTTATAGCAGGCAACGGGTATGCCAAAGATAATTACCCTAACACAACGGCCAAAACTGAGTCTCCCATCGGTACTCTGGAGTATAAAGGGGGCTTTCCAACTCAAACCACAATCGATAAAGCTTTTGATCAACTAGACAGGCAGCGGGCAACTCAGGCGTATCTTGAGTTCATGCCGATGACCTCGGTGAACGCAATATTTGAGGCTCACATCCGAGATTATGGCTGGAAATCCCCAAGTGATATTCAGATCTATGTTGAGCCTGGAGCTGGAAAGGCCGGCGCCATTGGACTCACCTACAATACCGAAAGTGTTTATGCTTCGGCTCATACGGATCTGAAGAAGGACGGTCCGACAGTCGTTGAGGTTCCACCAAATGTGCTCGGGGTCGTTGATGACAGCTGGCAGCGCTGGCAGTCAGATCTGGGCAACGCTGGTCCCGACAAAGGCAAAGGTGGCAAGTATCTGTTGCTTCCTCCGGGCTACGAGGGGACTGTGCCAGACGGGTACTTTGTGGTGAAGTGTCCGACTTACCGTAACTGGGTAATGGTACGAGGTTTCGTGCAGGATACTGGAACCGGCGACAAGGCGCTGGACTATTATAGTAAGCGATTTCGTATTTATCCGTTGGCGACAGGGCCTCGTGAAGATGCACAATACACCAGTATG
>CAJWBJ010000079.1 GCA_913020495.1 uncultured Oleiphilus sp. | reverse complement strand
TTCTCGTTTCTCAAGTCCAGATGTGCTCTATATCCACTTTCTTCGATGTTTTTATGTAATTTTTTACAATATTCGGCTTGTTTGTCAGTAATATTGAGAATTGCGACCTGTTCAGGCGCCAACCAAAACGGAAATGCACCTTCATATTCCTCAATCAAAATTCCGATAAAACGCTCAAACGAACCCAAAACTGCTCGGTGTAACATGACAGGAACTTTCCTTCCTTGATCATCAGTGACATATTGCGCCCCTAATCGACCCGGCATTGAAAAGTCGACCTGAATCGTTCCGCACTGCCAAACTCGCCCGATACAATCTTTAAGAGAAAATTCAATTTTAGGCCCATAAAACGCACCTTCACCTGGCAACAAGTCCCAATCCAGATTTTTTGCATTTAATGATTCTTCAAGAGCAGCTTCCGCTTTATCCCAAACCTCGTCTGAACCAACCCGCTCTTCTGGTCGAGTTGATAGTTTATAAATTATTTCACTAAAACCAAAGTCTGCATACACCTCATGTAGCATATCTATGAAGGTAGAAACTTCAGATTGAATTTGTTCTTCTTCACAGAAAATATGAGCATCATCCTGAACAAAACCACGTACCCGCATAATACCGTGCAAAGCGCCTGAAGCTTCATTACGATGACAAGAACCAAACTCAGCCAAACGCAATGGTAACTCTTTATAGCTCTTTAAACCCTGATTAAACACCTGTATATGACAAGGGCAATTCATTGGTTTAATTGCAAACTCTGCATTCTCTGAATGCGTTGTAAACATCTGCTCACTGAATTTTTCCCAATGACCTGATTTTTCCCATAAGGTACGATCAACCACTAAAGGGGTTTTAATTTCCTGATAACCATACTGGCGCTGTTTTTTGCGCATATAGCTTTCTATTTCCTGGTAAATGGTCCAACCTTTATCATGCCAGAACACCATACCGGGCGCTTCATCCTGCATATGAAATAGATCTAACTTTTTACCGATCTTACGATGGTCTCGCTTTTCAGCTTCCTGTAAACGGTTTAGGTAGCCTTTCAACTGTTTTTTATCTGGCCAGGCAGTGCCATAAACACGTTGCAGCATGGCATTATCAGAATCACCACGCCAGTAGGCACCGGAGATACGCATTAACTTAAAGTACTGGCAAAACTTCATGCTCGGTACATGAGGACCACGACACATATCAACATATTCTTCATGATGGTATAGCCCCGGCAAATCACTTGAATCGATATCACGATCAAGGATTTCCATTTTATAAGTCTCACCTCGCGCCTTAAAAGCATCGTAAGCATGCTGCCAAGTCACTTTCTTCTTCACAACCTGATAATCTTTTTTCGCCAATGACAACATATGCTTTTCTAATGCCAGCATGTCTTCGTCAGTCAAGCGATGCTCTAATTCAATATCGTAATAAAAGCCGTTTTCAATAGTTGGCCCAATAGCCATTTTAGTATCTGGCCATAACTGCTTAATTGCATGCCCCAGTAGATGAGCACAAGAATGACGCAATATTTCCAAACCTTCGTCATCTTTCGCTGTTACGATACTCAGCGAGGCATCAGAGTCGATCATTTCACAGGCATCAACCAATACATCATTTACCTTCCCTGCAATCGTTGCTTTTGCAAGCCCAGGACCGATGTCAGCAGCAACATCCATAACAGAAACAGGATGTTCAAAAGTTCGTTGACTACCGTCAGGAAGTGTAATTATTGGCATAATATCCTCGTTATCAGTGGTGACCCATACTAAAGATCACTTGAAGTAATGTTTGAGTTGGAAAAGTGTTCATTATTAAGTAGCGCGCGATTCTATACAAATAGCGCCAGACATTCAATTTTTCGTCATTATTAACACCAACTACCGCACGTTTCATCAGCTTAAAAATTCAATAAAAAAGCCTCGACAGATGCGAGGCTTTTCTTTTAGCTCCTAACTCTAGTTTACTTTAACAGCTGCTTTAGCCTTTTGAGCAATTTTGTCTGGTCGAATAAGGAAGCGAGCTAATGCAGGCAACAACCACATACTACCAACCATATTCCAGATAAACATGAAGAATAACAAAACCCCCATATCAGCCTGGAATTTAATGGGTGAAAAGATCCAAGTACATACACCTATGCCTAGAGTAATCCCTGTAAAACTAACAGCCTTACCCGTTGTTCTGAGTGTTTGAAAATATGCTTCTTGAAGCGGCAAGCCTTCTTTAAGCTTGGTTTCAAGCATACTGAAAATATAGATACCGTAGTCAACACCAATCCCTACACCCAATGCAATAACAGGCAGTGTTGCAACTTTAATTCCTATCCCAAGCTGAGCCATTAACGCTTCACATAAAATAGATGTTAGCGCTAAAGGCGTTACGATACAGATTACAGCTGAAAAGGATCTGAAAGTAATAAAACACAAGATACTAACGACCGCATAAACAGATATCAGCATGACATTTTTTGCTTTCGAAATAACCTGGTTAGTCGCCGCTTCAACCCCTGCATTACCCGCGGCTAACAAAAAGGTATAGTTTTCACTTGGATATTGATCAATTAATTCTTTTAATGTACCAACAACCCTTTCGAGCGTGTCTGCCTGATGATCTTTTAAGTACACAATCATTGGGGTCATAGAGCAGTCCGCGTTCACCATACCAGCCGGCGCTCGTTGAATAGAGGAATTTATGATTGATTCACTTCTAGATAACTCGAACCATTTAAAGCTTCCCTCATTCAGCGCCTTAGTAACTAACCTTGAGACCGTAACTAAAGATGCCGTTGACTCAACACCCTCAGTATTTTCAAGGCGCCACTGCATTCGATCCATAACGTCCATTACTTCATAAGTTGAACAACTCTCTACTGGAGTTTTAACCATCACAACCATGACGTCAGCACTAGTACTGTAGTTGCTGATAATAAAATCATTATCCAAATTGTATCTTGAGTCTGCTCTTAGCTCAGGAGCGCCTTTATCCAAGTCTCCTATTTTCAGGTCTTTCTGGTAGTAAATTCCAATACCACTGCCCAAGATTGCAATTAATACAGAGATAGGCGCAATACTTGGATGCGCCATAAATGACAGTGCACGCCATTTTTTATCTCCATGCAACTCAACACGCTTCGCATGCTTTAACCCCCCCTTACTTAAACCCAAATAAGACATAATGACAGGGTGAAGCACTAAATTAGTGACAATAATAACCGCGACACCGACTCCAGCCGCAACAGCCAGATCTTTAATAACGTCGATTTCAATGAAAAGAAGAGTTAGAAATCCAATCGCATCACTCACCAAGGCTAATATTCCTGGACGAACTAAAAACCTGAAAGCTAAACGAGCACTCATCAAAGGGTTAAACCCTAGCGCTTGCTCAACCGCTAACTGGTTAACAATTTGCACCCCATGACTAATACCAATTGCAAAGACGAGAAAAGGAACAAGTACAGAGTATGGGTCAATGCCATAACCTAACAAATTCAATATCCCTAGCTGCCAAACCACAGCAATAATCGAAGTGATAACAGGAACCAGCGTCCCCACCAGACAGCGGGAATAGGCATATAAGAAAGTTAAAGTCAGACCTATTGTTACAAATGCAAAAATCAGGATTGCACCAATCCCTTCTATAAGATCGCCAATTTTCTTTGCAAAACCAATAATGTGAATATCTATATTAGGGTTTTTAGCACGATATTTATCACGAATCTTTTCTTCAAGCTCAAGTGAGAATTGTTTGTAGTCTAATGGCTCATTTGTCTCAGGGTTAGTTTCAAACAATGAGGCATATACGATCGTCGACTTAAAATCATCAGCAACTAAACGCCCTACTTGCCCCGACTTCAATATATTCTGCCTTAGACCCTCAAGAGATCCATCTGAACCATCATAGCCGTCAGGTATTACTGTTCCGCCACGAAAACCATCCTCTGTTACTTCTATCCAGCGTACATTTGGCGTCCAGAGTGATTTCATTGCAGAGCGGTCAACTCCAGGCAAATAAAATAATTCATCGGTAATTTCACTTAATGTCTGCATATAAGCTTTATTAAAGATATCACCATTTTTAACAGATACAGCAATCCTGATAGAGTTACCAAGATTCCCTAAGTCCTCCCGGTTATCCAACATATTAATGATGAAAGGGTGTTCTAATGGTATCAAGCGCTCAAAAGATGCGTCTGGTCTAATTTGTGATGCATTAAAGGCCAAAAATGCAGTTAGAAGAGCAAACAACGCCAGTATGACAGGGCGATTTGAAAATATCAGCCGTTCAGCCATATTTCCAGACCCAACAACTTCAATGGTTTTAGCTGTTGGATTATTTTGTGGGTTTGACATTCATCAATCCTCTTAGAATTCTAATAATAGGTTAAATTAGTTTAAATTATGTCCGGAAGAGTCAGTTTGGTGTACACCACTCTCACCCACAATAACCATTTGATCTTGCTTAACAAAAATCACAGATGCTGTCCCTAAACGGTCAGATCTAATAGATTCGGTAAATGTACGCCCGCCATCATCACTAAATAGAATGGCTCCCGAATTCCCAACTATTGAAATATCACCCTCACCATTATGAACCGCTGAAACTAAAGTGCTTTCTGTTTGTGAGTCTACCTGATCCCAAGTTTTACCAGCATCTATAGATCTAAATAAATTTCCCCTAAGACCAAATGCAAGCATTGTATTTTTTTCTCCTGTGGCCGCTAAACCAAAAAAAGACCCCCCGTATGGACTCTCAACTGTCTCCCATGTTTCACCGCGGTCTTCAGAGCGAAAAATCACCCCCGCCTCACCCGCTACAACTAATGTATTTTCACTAACTTGAGTAATTGTATTAAAATGAAATCGATCCGGGTTCTCCACTTTGGATCCATAATTTTTCCACGAAGCCCCCCCATCAACTGTTTTAAATATGAAGCCATACGCTCCAACAACCAAACCTTCTTTTTCATTCATAAAAAAGACATCAAGCAAAGGTTTACTCGCTCCAATTTCAGCATCAAATCGTGCGTCATCTAGCGCAAACTCAGCCTCTTCCAACTGATACTCCATCTCTTCTATTTCTTCTTCAGGTGCTGATTCGATCTCTGACCGTAATGCGCTCACAACATTTTCTGATTGTGTAATAATCATTTTATTTGCGGCATTACCATCAAATTGCTTCACCCATGTTGCGCCTTTATCAGATGAATGCAAAACAACACCCGAATGACCTACAGCCCAACCATTATTTTCACCGGAAAACACAACTGAAGTTAAGAGAACAGAAACGGGCACCTTGGACTGCTGCCAATTATCGCCATTGTCATCAGAGAACAAAATATGCCCTCTGGCACCCACGGCTACAAGGCGCTCACCAGCCTTAGCTATATCTAACAATAAACTTTGTTTTGCTTTAACTGCTTTAACCGAAGGTGTCACCAAAACATCTTCAACAGCTAGAACTTGCGTACTAATGCTACCTAGAGTGACGGCACCAACTATAAGTGAAGCACGAAATTTGGCAAATATAGCGTTCATTTATCAACCCTAATCATTGTATGAAAAACTCCCAAGGCAAGAGGATCACTCTATACCTTAGGCTCATTTATTAATATTTGAGATAAAAACCGGCTTAACGTGCTCGACGACGTAAAGAAGATGGTTTGAAATAACGCTTATTAGGAACCTTATCTTCAAAAACTGGCGCTTGACGCTCTTCTGAATATAGGCCATTAACACTGTATCGGCGAGATTGAAGGTCATGATAAACATCCCCCCCAGTCCAAGTCCCTGGCAGCTCATAATAGTTTTTTAGTAACGCCATACTGACACGCCACAATTCACCACGCGTATCATACTGGTCAACTAAGGCAACACCCCAACTATCTTCATCAATATAATAAACACGTTTTTTATAAATATGACGCGAACTCTTTTTCAAAGTCGCTTCAACCACGTGAACACGATGCAATTCCCAGCGCAGGTAATCAGGATTCAAGTGGCCAGGCATCGTAAGGTCCTTATACTTCACACCTTTACCGCCTATCTTGTAGTTGTTATAAGGAATAAAGAATTCTTTAACACCTTTATACTCCCAGTTATACCGATCTGGTGCACCGTTATACATGTCAGTATCATCAGCTGTTCGCGTATTATCTGAAGAAGCAATAGGGGAATCATAGGCTAAGTTTGGAGCCCGCCTTACTCGACGCTGTCCCGAATTGTAGTCCCATGCCTGACGCTTTTCTTTAAGCTGATCCATCGTTTCATGAATTAGTAATGCTCCCCCTGCCAGTCGAGCAGGCGCCTTATTAAACGTTAGGTAATAAAACAAGATATTTTTCATTTTCTTAAAACTTCCTTTTGGATTATGGAAGTTAAAAAATATTTCACCCTGCTTTGTTATGGGTGTATAGCTGCCATCTCGTTGAACAGCTAGCTCCGACGCGCGCTGAGTTAGAAAAATACCACGCCAGCGTGTTAAGTGATTCCACATAACTTGCAGAGCTTTTTCTTCGTTTTTACCATGAAGAATCGGAAATGGGATTCCACCAAAAGCATCCTTTATCCCTGAGCCCCCTTTGGCTAAAGAGGAGGTTTTGGCATTTTTCCGAGTATTCTTAATCACCCAATCTGGCATTGAATGAGAACGATGTGTTGGGTACACATCAATTTTAAATGTATCCGGGTAAGTTTCGAATAAAGCATACTGCCCAGGCGTCATATATTTTTTGAAGCCA
The DNA here is from genome assembly GCA_913020495.1 of uncultured Oleiphilus sp. Classification (GTDB taxonomy): domain Bacteria; phylum Pseudomonadota; class Gammaproteobacteria; order Pseudomonadales; family Oleiphilaceae; genus PZPK01. The sequence continues at coordinate 10,491 of CAJWBJ010000079.1, read as the reverse complement.
TTGTAATTGCTTTTATCAATAGCAAATTTAACCTCATCAGTGGCAAAAGGATCAATATGATGCTGCCCTGTACCCTCATACCCATCAGGCACTTCAGTGATACCACCTGCCCACTCTGGAATAGTTTTGTTTTTATTCCCCGATTTGATTGATCCAAATGGGGTAAGAGATTTCCCTAATTTATTTACTTCCTTCCCGGAAACCTTTGCATGCACATTGAGTGAACCCAACACCAATGCCAATACACCACAGAGCAATATAGACTTGTTATTCATATGAATACCTTGAAACACACTTATTTATTTTGACGAATTTTTAATAGCTACGGAGAAAATCCAGCGCCCCCACCAATCCATTTACGTTTATTCCCTACAAGTTTATTTGAATGGGAAATTAGGTAAGAAAGATTTGCCATCCTATTAATTTTTAGCAGATTTTTTCAGTCTGTCTACGTTAGTTTTGTTATTAAATATATCAATCAACGATAAAAGACTAAATTTGGAAGCAGTTATTGATTAACAACTACAATTTGAACAATAATTAAATAAGCATTCGAAACCATTTCTCTAAGAGAAATATCCCTCAACACACTGCGATTTAGAGATATTTACACGTATCAAATTACTCTAAACCATGCAAGACACATACTGTAGAGACGCATGCACAGGCACACGCTCTAAATATAAACACTTTTCCGTTAATTTTTGGCGACGACATCATTTTAAAAAATAATTAAGGCAAACTCTTTTCGACCACTTCTCTAACATCTTTAGATAAGTTATCTTTATTATGAATGCGCTTTAGTTGTTCAATCATTAAGCTCTGCCTATGAGCATTAAATTTACGCCAACGCGTTAATGGCATCATTAACCTTGAAGCAATCTGAGGGTTCATATCATCTAATTTAATTATATTGTCTGCAAGAAATTCATACGCATCACCTGACTCATGATGGAAATTCACTAAGTTCTGCTGGCAAAATACACCAATAACTGAACGCACTTTATTTGGGTTACTAAGATCAAATTCAGGCAAAGCAATAATCTTTTTTAAGCCCTCAAGATTAGTCAAACGAACGCTTCCTGACTGAACTGAGAACCACTGTTCAACTACTTGTGCATCAGCGCGCCATTTAGCATAAAATTTAGACAAGGCTTCGTGAGCAATCTCATCCCCCCCTGAATTCACCAATATACTTAGAGCAGCATAACTATCCGTCATATTTTCCGCATCACTGAATTGCTGCTTTGCCAACAGAATACCGTCATCATTTGATGAGGCTAAGAGAAGGGAGAGCACTGCATTCTTCAATGCTCGTTGCGACATGGAGCTAAAGTCTAAACCAACACCTGAACTTAAATTAGCACGATAAACAACTTCCAACTCATTTCGAAGAGCAGCAGATATTTCAGATCTCACAAATTCACGTACATGATGTATTGCATCAATATCCGCTTCTTCGGATAGTTCAATCAAGTAGGTTTCAGCTGGAAGCATCAGCAATTTACACACCATCGCTTTATCCAGGTCATCATTTATAAGAATTGACCGAAACACTTCAATAAATTGTTCAGATAAAACCAAAGTCTCTTTATTTTGGTATTTTTGAATCAAACCCTGAAGGACCCGCAACGATAGGGTCTGACCAGCCTCCCAACGATTAAACCCATCGGAATCATGCGTCATCAAAAATAATAACTGCTCATCAGAGTAGTCATAGCTTAATTTGACCGGTGCTGAGAAGTTCCTCAATAAAGAAGGTATTGGCTCTTTTTCTATTCCTTCAAAAATTACTTTTTCAGTAGATTCAACCAACTCAAATACCCAGTTAGTCTGACCGTCTGCAATATCTAAAGGTAAATCCTCACCTTTATCGTTAATCAAGCCCAATGTAATAGGAATATGAAAAGGAGGTTTTTCTCCTTGCTCCGCGCTATCACCCGCACTAGCTGGACAAGATTGAGTAAATGTCAGACTATACTGTCTTTTTGCTGAGTCATATTCAGATGAAACAGCCACCTCAGGGGTACCACCCTGATCATACCAAGATTGAAACTGACCAAAATCACGTCCTGACACGTCAGACATTGCTGCAACAAAGTCCTCTGTTGTGACGGCCTGGCCATCATGTCGATCGAAGTATAAATCGCTCCCAGCCCTGAATTGCGCCTCACCAAGGAGCGTATGTAGCATTCGTACTAGTTCTGCGCCTTTTTCATATACAGTTAGAGTATAAAAATTAGATATTTCCATATAAGAAGATGGGCGCACAGGGTGTGACATCGGACCAGCATCTTCAGCAAACTGTGCTGCCCTTAAAAAATTCACATCTTCAATTCGCTTCACTACCCTAGAATTCATATCTGCTGAAAACTCAGCATCTCTGAAAACCGTAAAGCCTTCTTTTAAACTTAACTGAAACCAGTCACGACAAGTAACACGATTACCTGACCAGTTATGAAAATATTCATGAGCAACAATCGCTTCAATTCTCTGATAAGCCGTATCGGTTGCGGTATCTGTCTTCGCGAGCACACAAGAGGAATTGAATATGTTTAACCCTTTGTTCTCCATTGCTCCCATATTAAAATCATCCACTGCAACGATCATGAAAATATCTAAATCATATTCTCGACCGTAGGTATCTTCATCCCACTTCATGGACCGCTTTAAACTGTCTAAGGCATAATCACATTTGTCCGCATTTTTAAAGTCAACAAAAATGCGTAGATCAACTTTTCGTCCAGAACTTGTTACAAAAGAATCCTCCTGACAATGCAGGTTTCCAGCAACTAAAGCAAAAAGATAAGATGGCTTCGGAAAGGGATCCTCCCAAGTGACAAAATGCCGCCCATCAGTTAAATCACCCGACTCTACGGGGTTACCGTTAGAAAGCAAAACAGGGTATAAAGCTTTATCTGCCTCAATACGCGTTTGAAATACCGCCATTACATCAGGCCGATCCAAGTAGTACGTGATACGCCGAAAGCCTTCTGCCTCACATTGTGTACAGAACATAGAGGATGACTTGTACAACCCTTCAAGTCGCTTATTATCTTGAGGTTTAATCCAGGTTTCGCATTCAAGTGTAAACTTAACAGGAACATGACTAATTGTTAGTCCTTCGCTGTCAACCTGATAATCCTCACTGGTTAATACTTGATTATTAATTCTAATTGAACGCAGCTCCAAGTCTTCGCCATGAAGGTAAAGTACTTCTTCATCCGAGCCGATGCTTCGTTTAAAGTCCAAGACAGATAAAACGGTAGCGCCATCTTCAAATAAACGAAATGTGAGTTTTACCTGTTCTAACTCAAAAGCTGGCGCCTTATAATCTTTCAGGTAAATATTGTTTACGCTCGGCTCACTCATTCTTATAACCCTTAATTAATCGTCTTTTTCTAAAAAATATTTATAAACCACTACATCATGATTCTGAAGAAATAGAAACATCAAAAGACGTATGTTTACGAACATTAAAGCAGCCAGAATCTAAAATCAGATATTGTCCTTTTATCGCTTTCAGCTCGCCTTCTACAATCGCCTGCTTTTCCAGATTAAACGTCTTAATTTTCTCAGGCCATTGAAGTGATGGGTATTCAAATTGCCAAACATCAGAAGACTCAATAAGATTAATTTGCTCATCCGGATACTGTTTTTTTAAGTCAGACAAGGATTCTTCTGCTAATTCAAAAAGTTTATCTCGCTCTAATTCTAAGTCCACTGATTCAACATCATGCTTGAGCATTTTTCGCCAGTTAGTTTTATCAGCCACCCACTCTTTCATTATAACTTCCACTAAACCCGATAATTGCCGGGTTGAAACAGATAAAATAGGTAACGCTTGTATTGCACCTTGATCCATCCATCGCGTTGGTACTTGGGAATGGCGCGTAATACCCACTTTTAGCCCTGATGAGTTAGCAAGATAGACGATATGTTCCTGCATACAAAATTGCTTTGCCCAATCAGGCTCTCTACAAGACCCTTGACTGAAATGACAAAGCTCAGGACTCATCATACAACGATCACACTGCGCCAATTTTTTAAAGCAAGGAAAACAGTACCCCTGATTGAAGCTTTTATTTGTTTTCCGCTGACAATGACTACAACGAATCTCACCATTTGAGATGATACGAATTTTCTTACCCAAGAAGGCATTCATATCAATTTGCTCATCACCTATATTCAAGGAGTATGAGAGCGGTTCAGTTTTTTCTATCGACATCTTGGCAAGTCTGCCAGAAGCTAGTTCGATCATCAGGCAACCTGTCTATAATTATTCAAAAGTTTAGTCATTAACAACGTAATATTAGTGAAGAATCCTGACGGTTGAGACATCGTCAGTTTTATCTTTATCAGTTCCACAAGGCTCTGTCTTCTTTTTCGAATCCACATACCCAATTCGTTCTGACAGATCTATATTATGCTTGGCCTCGTAAAGCATGATTGCCTGAAGACAAATTTCTTTTTGTGCTGCACTCAACGTTCGGCCATCCGGCCACTTTCCAAGCTCTATCGCCTGCTTAAACTGCTCATAAACGTCAGGACTAATCGCTTCGGCAACATCTTCAAAATTCATCTAAAATACCTCTTGCTCTTTATTGGAAGGTGGAAGGATAGCAATCACAAAAAATGGACTCAAGACATAAGTAAAAAAAGACAAATACTTGCTTGACGATACGAATGATAATCATTATTATTCGTATCGTGCTTTGAGCTTATTCTTATTAACTCAAAGCCTGGTCTCTCTCATCTAAAATTCACAATCTGTGAAGCCCAAGACGACACTCATTGCGATGAGCTAGACTTGGGTAATTTTTTTGATCTCATGGCAAGCGTTACCCCGCCCCAAACTAAACCTGAAATCAAGCCATATAAATGCGCGGCATTTGCCATTCGCCCCCAACCTAACCACTCTGTCATCGGTGTATAACCCAGAATTAACCAGACAAGACTGAACTTCATTAATATATCCGGAAAAAAAATACGAGGCTCAAAATGCTTCCATAACCAGCAATAACCCACTAAGCCGTAGACAACTCCTGAAAGCCCTCCAAATAAAAAGCCAGTTTCTAATAGCTGAGCTACATTCGATATAGCAGAAACAAATACCACTAGAGCAAGAAAGGCTAAAGAGCCTTTTTGAATTTCTAACTGACCACCCAACACCCACAGCATTAACAAGTTAAAAGTAATATGCATCACATTGAAATGAATAAAGTCTGGACTAATTAGTCGCCATATTTGACCTTGCTCTAGGGTTATCAACAAACCCTGAATTCGCCCATATAGCGTGTTTAAATCAACTGCAACTCCCTCTACTACCAAATTAAAAGGGTCTAAAATAAGGAAAGCTCTAAGTACCGGACCACCATTTCCAAAATCAGTTAATGCAGCAAAAACAACACTCAACAACATAAATATATAAATGAAAGGCGCTTCGGAAGGCATTGCTCGAGGATAAAGAGCTTCAAGCTGAGGAGGTATTAATTTCTCCTTAGGCGCATGGTCTAAATGACACTTAAACTCGGAGTCAGTTAAATATCTTTGAAGGGCTTGCTCAACCTGAAACTTTAAACTTTCATTCTCTATTAATAAAACCTGCTCACCTAACTCTTCAATGATTCGATTTTCTACGCCTTGGGATGAGAGCCATTGACTAAAAATTGATAAATCTGAATCAAGTGGTGCATGGGCTACTTTAATCATTCGCGACTCACATCTACCCAAATGAATTTCTCTCGGCTCAAGCACTGTTCATCGTCCATTCTATATGCGACAAGCCGACCATATTTCACCGCGCTATAATCTAAACAAGCGATATTATCAATAATTGGAGCCGGCTCACTCGACATCCAGTAATGCCCAACAAAGACCGGCAGCTCGGATGAGGAGTAATGCAACAGTTTTTGTTTCTCAATAGCCGATAAAGTACGTTGCGCCATATCTACAGGTAACGGGTCAGGTTGAAAAACAACATCATTATAGGTTTGAGGGTTATCACTCCAAAACTTAGTCCTAAACATGTGACGCGCTAAACCATCTTTTCCTAAAATAGTCTCACCATTCGGCAGTTCAAGGGCAGTTCCTCTGGTTAACTTGTCAATAACACCGCCAGAAAAAGAGCCGATTTCAGCTGAGTCATGAAGCAAACCCTCATTGACACAATGAGTGGGTGAAATTTCTTTGAAGCGTGAAATTATTTCATTATCCCAACAGGCATGAACGACCCTAAAATTCTCTTTCTCAATGAATAATGGAATTTCATGAAACCAAGCTAAGAATTCTTTCCATTCCTGATGAAAGTCCTCAAACTGCTCTAGCGTTTCTCTTATTAAACGGTGATGCCTAGCATTATGCTCCCGCAAGTATTGATGAGCACTGCCTTTTCGACCTTCTGTGCAATAGCACATCGCATTATATTCATGATTCCCTAATACAATCTCAGCCTGATTTTGATCAATCATATCTTTAACAATATGCAAGGCTTCTCTAATCCTTGGACCTCGATCAACAATATCACCTACAAAAATCACTTTTCGCTGGGGGTGGCGATAACAGCCCTGACGATGCTGATAACCCATTTTTTTCAGCAAACTTTCAAGCGAATGCGCACACCCATGCACATCCCCTATCAGATCATAAGCTTGTTTAGCACTGGTATTTGTTTTGGTTTTAATAAATTCCACACTATTAGCCTTATTCAGCTACTTATTAGATTATTAGCCCATCCGAGCTTTTCTCGACAGGTTTCATAAAAATTATGTGTCGTTGGATGAATCAGGCGAGCTTTATGTGGCTTCTTGGTAATGCTAACAGTATCTCCAGGTGCAACCGGTATATGGTGTTGACCGTCGCAACTTACCTGAGGATAAATTTCATTTCCTTCACCGATTACAATTTTAATTTCGCTTTTACCATCGACAACGATCGGGCGACTACTTAAGGTGTGCGGAAACATGGGCACTAATGATATTGCATCTAACTTGGGGTGCAATAATGGACCACCTGCAGATAATGAATAAGCAGTCGACCCTGTTGGAGTAGAAACAATCAAACCATCTGAACGCTGACTATAAACAAACTGACCTTCAATGAATAAATCAAACCCGATCATTCGTGTTGATTTACCCGGATGTAATACAATATCGTTTAAAGCGGTCCCAAAACCAATTGGCTCACCATTCCGTTTGACATGAACATCCAGCAAAAAACGCTTTTCTTGAATATATTTACCAGAAAGCACTTCACTGATTTTCTGCTCTAAATCGGTCGGAGAAATATCAGTCAAAAAACCAAGTCGACCACGGTTCACCCCTAACAAAGGAACATCCGACTTAGCAAGTTCTCGTGCAGCCCCTAATAAGCTTCCATCCCCACCAACGACAATCACTAAATCACAAACCTCACCCATCATTTTAACGCTGGATACTTGTAAGCCGTGCCCAGGAATTAAGGCTCCAATGTTCTCTTCAATGATCAAGTGATAACCTTCATTCACCAAAAACTTTCTTAGCTTACGCAAGGTTTCAACAACTTTTGCACTACCCATTCGGCCAATTAGACCAATATTGCGAAAATGCTCCATCTTTAAATCTTCACCCTTAAACATAAAATTTGTGGCATAACACACATCGCAAAATAAATGTGTTTATCTAAGATAAACATCTTAACAGAATTATTCTACCCAGAATTAAGTGATACAGAATGAAGCAAGATAAAATTAACGAGCCTAAGTCAATTCTGGCAACTTATCACCAAAACCCCGCCAACCTTGGATACCACCAGTATGGACAGCCAGAATACGCGCATTAGATTTAATACGCCCTTGATTCACCAACTCAAGCAAACCATATAACATTTTGCTGGTATAAACGGGATCAAGTAAAACTCCCTGCTTTTGATGAACATCTGAAATAAAGTCCGTCAAACGTGTATTTATTTTTGCAAAACCACCAAAATGATAGTCATGACATATTTGCCATGGATTGATTGTCTCAGCCAAATTCAAATAACTTTCAACTCTAGATTCGAGATCATAAGCCCTTTTGAGCGCAGAAAAACCAATACACTGAGCACCACCAAGCTTGGCACTCACAACTCCAGCCAGTGTTGCACCAGAACCAACGGGACAAGCAATTACATCATGATTCAATTTACCCAGCGACCATAAATCAGTAAAAAGCTCCTGCACCCCTAAAATACCATGATCACTGGCACCACCTTCAGGAATAACCCAGATATCAGGATATTTTTTTGAATAGTCTTGTATACATTTAAGAGGCGCAACATTTCGATAATCTCGCCTACTGAGCCACTGCAAGGTCATCCCCCAGTCAACACAATCTTGCAAGGTAGGTGTAAGCTCTTTAAGCGGGTGCCCCCTTACAACCCCAATAGTTTTAAACTCTAGTTTTTTCCCTGCAAAAGCTAAAGCATGTAAATGATTAGAGTGCGCACCACCAAAACTTAATAAACCTGACTTTCCTGATGAACACGCCGAATAAATATGATGCTTTAACTTGTACCACTTATTCCCAGATATAAATGGATGGACTTTATCTAGCCTCAAGCAATCAATAGAGACATTGCGCCCTCTTCCCAAATTAAAACTCATCGACTGTAACGAAGGGGCTACTTTAAAACACTCATCAAAATCAGACACCCGCATTAATGGAAAGTCATCCATCTACTAGATGCTTCTCACATAAGTCATTAACTCCCGGCTCAAATTCACTTGGTACATTGACTTTCTCAACCGGCTGAGAACATTCCTGCCCCGTATGTGAAACATGAGAACAGACAGGATTTTCAAAATGGGAAAGCCAACTGAGGTAGTGAGCCTCGGTGACGAAACATTTTTTTGCTACAAATTCATTGGGGCATTCTGCATAATCACGAATTTCTAGGGAGGTCATAGTAATATGGCCAACGCCCGGGTGATAAGCGACAAACACAACTTCTAAAGCTTTCAATTTTTCCAATACTGAAGAACTATCATTGTTGCCGCCAATTGACTCGCTCAACTCCTCTAATTCACTTCTTAATAATTCTTCGCGCTCATCACGATAAGCAAGGTCAATTTCTTTTCTGTCAAGCTGCTCTGTCAGCAGGACAATTTCAGCTTCCATTTTCTGTTTTTCGAGCCGCCCTCTGTCACTACCGCTCGCATTAGTTAATTTCTCTTCCAAATCTGAAACAAGTGTAGCTTGGCCAGACACCTTATCTTGAAGATTAATAAACTGATCGTTCCTAGAAGTCAGTTTAGCTTTAAGTTTTTCATTCTGCAGCTTGAGCTGTTCAATCGTCTGCTTTTGCTCTTGAGCTTCATTTTTATAGGCATGAAGCGCTATTCTCTGTTCTCGATCAGAACTGTCTGAAGCATATTCTTTATTAGATTCAAGCGTTCGGATTCGTAGCCGCTGCTCTTTTAAAAGCCGAGCAAGCTTAATTCTTTTTTCAGAACCGGAAGCAAGCTCATTCTTGCCACCCAAGACAGGCACCTCATCAGCCTCAGAAGGCAACGATGTAACAGGTAACGTTGGCACCTCTACCTCAGGCTTTTCAAAAGCCAGTCTTAAACGATTCTTTTCAACTGCTTTTCGTAGCGACAAAAAATCATTGGAGCCAGGAGTCATATCCGGGTCCCAAAGGTCATTTTGATGCCAATTAATGGAGCACTGGCCTCGACATGCAAGACGTATTGGCCCTCCTCCTAGGTCAGGCCCCGGCCCACTCACCTCTGCCAAACGCTCAACTGGAACATTCCAACTCGCATCTGCACGCCCATCTTCATCAAAATAAAGCATAAAAAAAACTAAAGCCTGAATCTTTCCTGTGCGACTAATGATGGTATAAACCACCCTAGCCTCTTCATCAGCATAGTCGGGCAAAACCCCTAAACCGCTGAGAAGCGCCTCAAACTCCGAGAATAGCATATGCCGAGTAACTTGATTCTCATCTAAAAAAAACACGGCCTCATGCGAACCAGACTCTCGGTTTCCCATAACATCCCCTAAAATTTTTAATTTATCACTTAATTTAATAACATTAGGTTTAGTTTAGTAGAGCAAAGCGGAAACACACGATTTATAACAAAAGATAGCGGGACTAAATTCACAATTTTAGTTTTTATAGATAGTTCAGGCAGACACCTAGAATATAATTTATTCTAAACGAATAAGATAATTACATCTCCTCAGCATCCTCAAGTTCATCGTCATACTCACAAAAATCTAATTCTAAAATTTCTTCCTCATATTCACTCATAATTATTCCTTGGTCTCTTATTTATAATAAGTAATTTCAGAACCAAAGATAAACTTCAAATATGAAAGCTATATGAACTTCATATGAAGATTATATAAATTTTGGGAATTTTGGGAATTTTGGGAATTTTGGGAATTTTGGGAATTTTGGGAATTTTGGGAATTTTGGGAATTTTGGGAATTTTGGGAATTTTGGGAATTTTGGGAATTTTGGGAATTT
>CAJWBJ010000078.1 GCA_913020495.1 uncultured Oleiphilus sp. | reverse complement strand
GCTGATTCTATTTCTATCCCTGAAGGATGCCTACAGGCTTTACCCTACCATCACATTTTCGCCGATGAAGAATTAAGCGGTTATGCACCAGCCATCATTAAGCAGGTACCGCCCTCAACTATTAGGCTTAACACAAAACAAGCACAAATAATAAATGTAACAGAAGGTGGATTGGTAAGCGTTACTTTAATCAGCAAGCCCGAAGATAAAAGAATATTGCCTCTGCCTTTAACGATTGATGACTCTATTCCTGATCGTATTGCTCTCATTCCTGCGCCTATCCTGCAACGCTGTAAGCAGTTATCCAAAATATATATCTGTTTGGAGAAAAACAATGCGTGACATTATTATGCCAATAATTATTTTAATAATATTACTAATTTCAGCGGCAATGCTAACGTGGGTTGAACGGCGCGTTCTTGGTTTATGGCAAGATCGTTATGGCCCGAATCGTGTTGGGCCGTTTGGGCTGCTTCAAGTCGCTGCTGACATGATCAAAATATTTTCCAAAGAAGATTGGATTCCTCCTTTTGCCGATAAAGTTGTCTTCGTTATTGCACCAATGATCGTCATGGTAATGATGTTATTGGGTTTCGCTGTTATTCCTTTCTCTCCAAGCATTCAAATTGCTGACTTTGACAACGGTTTATTGTTTCTACTTGCGATTAGCTCTTTGTCAGTTTATAGCGTAATGCTCGCAGGTTTTTCGTCTAATAGTAAATATGCATTATTTGGCGCACTTCGAGCTGCTGCACAAATGATAAGTTATGAAGTTTTCATGGGCATATCCCTTATGGGGATTGTAATTATGACGGGAAGTTTTAGCTTAAGAGATATTGTCGCTGCTCAATCAGACATATGGTTCTGTATTCCACAGGTGATCGCTTTATTTATTTTCATTATCGCAGGTATTGCTGAAAGTCATCGCGCTCCGTTTGATTTACCTGAAGCTGAGCATGAAATAGCAGCAGGTTTTCATACTGAATACTCAAGTATGAAATTTGGAATGTTTTTCATTGGTGAATATTTAGGAGTGTTATTAATTTCAGCCATGATTGCCACTTTGTTCTTTGGTGGCTGGCAAGGGCCATTTCTTCCCCCCATCGTTTGGTTCTTATTAAAAACAGGCTTCTTTGTGCTGTTTTTCATTCTCTTAAGAGCCGCAACACCTCGACCACGGTACGATCAATTAATGGCATTTGGTTGGAAATATATGCTTCCGTTATCTTTGATTAATTTACTCATAACCGGGGCCATTACACTGGCGACACAGGGAGCTTGATCAATGAAAAGTCAAATTAAAACAATCGCCAAAGTTTTAAAGCATACTTTCACAGCACCGGATACTGTTCAATATCCTGACGAGAAACCCTATCTTTCACCACGCTACCGTGGTCGAATTGTGCTCACCAAAGACCCAGACGGTGTAGAGCGTTGTGTAGCGTGTAATTTATGTGCAACGGTTTGCCCTGTTGATTGCATTGCCTTGCAAAAGGCTGAGTTAGACGATGGTCGCTGGGTAGCAGAAACCTTTGATATAAATTTTGCCCGCTGCATTATGTGCGGGTTTTGTGAAGAAGCCTGCCCTACACATGCAATTCAACTCACACCTGATTTCGAAATGGGTGAGTATGACAGACAAAACCTGCTTTATCGTAAAGAGCATTTACTCATCAATGGCACAGGAAAATACCATGACTACAACTTCTATCAGGTCAGTGGCAAGGCAATAACAGGTAAAAATAAAGGTGAAGGCGTTAATGAGTTACCGCCTGTGGATATCAGGAGCCTGCTTCCATGATGACTATTATGGCTATACCAACAACTCAAATTCTTTTTTACATCGCTGCTAGCGTAGCATTACTTAGCGCATTATTAACGGTTACCCGATATAACGCTGTTCATGCATTGCTCTACCTGGTTATCACCATGCTGGCTATCTCTCTGATTTTTTTCCTTTTAGGTGCGTCGTTTGCGGCAGCCTTACAAATAATTGTCTATGCAGGCGCAATTATTGTTTTATTTATTTTTGTCACGATGATGCTGCACCAAGGTGACGTAACGATTAAACAAGAGTCGCAATTATTCCGCCCAGGACGCTCAATTGGCGCTGGTATTCTCAGTTTGATACTTTTTTTTGAAACGATGTTTCTTCTTAGCCCATTGTATGATCTCAGTCAAGCAGGTGTGAGTACTGCAGTCTCACAAGTTAGCGTTATCAGCACAAAGACAATCGGAGTAAATGTAATTGGCGCAAAAGAAATTGGCCTGACTCTTTTTGGTCCATATTTATTATTAGTTGAAATCGCCGCTCTATTACTTTTAACAGCTTTAATTGGGGCTTTTCACCTCGGTAGACGCCATCAGGAGGTCACCATATGATCACTGAAGGGTCTCTATTTTTTTTCAGTATAGCGCTATTTTGCATTGGGGTTTTTGGTGTATTGGTTCGACGAAATTTACTTTTTATCCTGATATCAATTGAGATTATGTTAAATGCTGTAGCTGTGCTATTTGTCGCCGCTTCAAGCATCCATAACAATAGCGACGGTCAAATAATGTACCTATTGATACTAACCCTTGCTGCATCAGAAGTTGCTGTCGGTTTAGGGCTGGTTATACAAATGTATCGACGCTCAAAAACGCTAGATGTCGACCAACTCTCAAGTATGAAAGGCTAGGAGAAGCTCTTGGATATTCAATACATATCTAACCTATTACTCGCAGTTCCTCTGCTGCCTCTTTTCGGCGCGACTGTATTAATACTTGCACCACTGTTTTCTATCCAAATCCCGAAATTAATCGTTTCTGTCATTGCAGTTGGCTCAATCTCTTTAGCGGCTATATGTTCTATATTACTCAATATTGAACTTAACGAACCTAGCTTTAATCCCGTATATGGAAACTGGATTCAGGTCGATGAACTAACAATTTCTTTTGGTTTGTATTTAGATGCTTTATCACTAGTCATGATCTCTATCATAACGGGGGTTGGTTTCCTGATTCATCTCTACTCCATTGGTTTTATGGATAAAGATAAAGATTTTCAACGCTATTTTGCATACCTGAATTTATTTGTCGCTGCGATGTTAATCTTGGTATTAGCTGATAATTTACTATTGTTATTTCTAGGCTGGGAAGGCGTTGGCCTCTGTAGTTATTTACTGATTGGTTTCTGGCATGAAGAGACTAAGAATAACCTTGCTGCAAACAAAGCATTCATCATGACTCGCATTGGTGACACAGGAATGGCCATCGGTATGTTCCTGCTGTTCTTTCAACTTGGCACTTTGAATATTCAACAAATTCAAACAAGTGCTGCAGAGTTATGGCCACTTGTAGATGTAAATCAAAAATACAATTTAGATATGGTCACGATATGCTGCTTGTTATTGCTAGCTGGAGCGGTGGGCAAATCAGGCCAGCTACCTTTACAATCTTGGTTACCTGATGCTATGGCTGGCCCTACTCCCGTCAGTGCATTAATTCACGCTGCTACAATGGTCACGGCAGGTGTTTATCTCATTGCACGGTGCCATGGCTTATTCGAGCTTTCACCATTTGCTATGCAATGTGTTGCTGCTGTGGGAGCTATCACCTTATTTATCGCCGCGAGTGCCGCACTGGTGCAAAACGATGTAAAGCGTATTTTAGCATACTCAACCATTAGCCAGATTGGTTATATGTTTTTAGCACTAGGAGCTGGTGCCTTTTCAGCAGCAGTGTTCCATTTAATGACCCACGCTTTTTTTAAAGCGCTGTTATTCCTTTCTGCAGGCGCATTAATCTATAGCATGCACCATGAGCATAATATTTTTCGCATGGGTGGATTGGCAAAAAAATTACCCGTTGTTTGGCTATGTTTTTTTATTGGTTGCGCTGCGTTAGCCTCCCTTCCTTTAATGTCAGGGTTTTGGAGTAAAGAGCTGATCCTTGGCAAGCTTCTAGACCAACATATGTATGGCTATTGGTTGATTGCGATTGCAGGCGCTTTTATTACAGCGTTTTACAGTTTCAGATTATTTTTCGTTATATTTTATGGTGAGACAAAAAAAGAGCCTGATTCACAACCAAGCAGAATCATGGTTATTCCGCTCTCAATACTAGGCTTTTTGGCAATTTTTGGCGGCATTCAACCACAAGGATTGATTGATATGTTTTCATCGCCTGATAGTGGTCAAGCTTCTCACAGCATAGCTATTGTAGCCTTCACGATTCTTGTTCCCATTTGCGCTGTTGTTTTTTCTTTCTTTCAATTTAAAAAAGGAGTTTTTGGACGAATAATTCAGTCTAGTGTTTTGAATCAGATACATAGATTTTTATTGAGTGGATGGGCTTTTGACTGGTTCTACCAAAAAATATTTATAGATCCTTTTATTGAGCTCACGCGTATGAATAAAAGCGATGTTATCGACCTTTTTTACAAAACGATAATTGGTGCTAGCCGCATGCTGCATAACTTTTTAAGTCAATTTCAAAATGGGCAACTTCGATGGTATAGCACTAGCCTAGTGTTATTTAGCGTCATCAGTTTAACTTTTTTACTCTCAAGGTAGTGAGACTACAACCATGATTTTGATGAATTTAATTTTGATATTGTTAGTGGGCGGTATAGCTGCATGGCTATGTGAATCGATAAGTACTAACGCGCCAAAATGGGTTGCCGTTTTTAGTCTGATTGTTGCTTTATATCCATTACGAACCGTTCTATTTAATCTTGATGCTATCACTTCAGACGCTTGGTTAATTAATGAATCAATACCTTGGATCTCCCGCTTTAACATCTCATTCCACTTGGCAATTGATGGCTTAAGTTTGTTATTAGTGTTGTTAACACTCACCATGGGAATGGTCGCTGTATTGGCTGCCTGGAAAGAAATCAAACAACGAACGGGTTTTTTTTACTTCAACCTGCTTTGGTCTTTGGCAGGTGTGGTTGGGGTCTTCTGTGCTCTTGATTTGTTTCTATTCTTCGTTTTCTGGGAGGTCATGCTCGTCCCTATTTATCTGTTGATTGCTATTTGGGGCTATGAAAATAGACGCTATGCCGCCATGAAATTCTTCTTGTTTACACAGGCTGGCGGTCTATTAATGCTTTTAAGTATTTGTGCATTTGTACTGCTTCATTACCAACAAAGTGGCGAGTTAACATTTAATTATTTGGATTTGCTACAACACAAACTTAGTGATCAAAGTGCCTTTTGGGTGATGCTTGGTTTCTTTATTGCTTTTGCCATTAAACTACCTATTGTGCCATTTCATAACTGGCTTCCAGATGCTCATACACAGGCGCCAACTGCTGTCAGTGTCATATTAGCGGCAGTTTTATTAAAAACAGGCGGCTATGGTCTGATTCGGTTTGTATTAACGATATTTCCTGAGGCAAGCTACGACATCGCGCCTTACGTGATGGCGATTGCCGGATTCAGCGTAATTTATGGTGCATTGATGGCTTTTTCACAACAAGACCTCAAACGGCTTGTCGCCTACTCAAGTGTTAGTCATATGGGGTTTGTTTTACTAGGTTGTTATGCCTTTACGGTGCAAGCATGGCAAGGAGCTGTCATGCAGATGCTAGCACATGGTATTAGCACATCAGCCCTCTTTGCACTTGTTGGTGCCATTCAATACCGCTATCACACACGTAGCCTTAAAGAGTTAGGCGGACTATGGCAAACGATTCCAAAGTTAAGTGCTGTAGGTATTTTCTTTGTCATTGCCTCTTTGGGTATGCCGGGGCTTGGAAATTTCGTTGCCGAATTTCTTGTACTGATAGGTAGCTTTACCACGTATCCAAAACTAACGGTTGTTGCAACGTCTGGCCTCATATTAGCGGCCATATATTCATTAGTGATTGCGCAAAAGACATTTTTCGGACCATTAAAACTAGGCAACGCTATCGACTTGGATAATCGAGAAGTGTTGATGATGTCCAGTATGGCAGTCCTACTTATTTGGATGGGCTTACATCCTCAACCTCTTATTGATCTGGCGCAACAGACGCTAAATAATTTTCCATTAGGAGTCCAGTAATGAATGTAGCGCTAGGATACGCTTTACTTCCTTGGATTATTATAAGTAGTACGGCGCTGGTTATCATGTTATTTACCGCCATAAAACGGGATCATCGATATACTAGTTTGATGACATCTTTAGGTTTGTTCATCGCATTGATTGTACAAATTATGCAAATTGGTGTAGTTGAACAACACCATGAACTATTCATTATTGATGGCATGACCACCTTGCTTTCAGCATTACTCATTCTTGTTTCCCTACTACTCAGCTTTTTATTACACCCTTGGTTGCAGAATCTTAATGACCCTAAAGAGGAATACTACATGTTATTCCTACTCGCTACGCAAGGGGCCCTTGTTGTTTGCGCGAGTAGTCACTTTGGAAGTTTTTTTCTTGGCTTGGAACTAATGAGTTTATCTTTAGTTCCTATGGTAGCTTATAAAGACAATGACCAGATCGCACTCGAAGCAGGTATTAAATATCTAATTTTATCCGCCATTGCTTCAGCGTTTATGTTATTTGCGATGGCTATTATTTATTTTTATAGCGGTACTTTAGATATTCGTGAAATTATTAACCATTTCCCTCGAACAGCTAATAGCTCAAACATCATATATAGCACCGCTATCAGTTTATTATTAGTGGGAGTGGCTTTTAAACTATCATTAGCTCCCTGCCACTTGTGGGTTGCTGACCTATTTGAGGGCGCGCCATTACCTACAACAGCTTTGCTTGCAACACTTTCCAAAGCCGCTATTTTTGTCGTCTTAATTCGCCTATTTAGTGAAGGCGAATGGCACAACCAAACCGGTGTGATAACAATCATCTCAATCATTGCTGCTGCATCTATGCTCATTGGTAATTTTTTGGCCTTACTACAAAAAAATATGCTGCGCCTCTTGGCTTATTCATCAATCGCGCATTTTGGATACATTTTATTAGCCATTCTAGCGATTAAACCCAGTCTGCCACTCACCAGCACAACGTCACTTGCCAGTGAAGCTGCTATTTATTATTTAATTGCCTATTTGATAACCGTCGTCGGTACTTTTGCGATACTCACGCTATTAACAAATAACAAACACTCATATCCTTTGACGATTGATTGCCTGAAAGGATTATTTTGGGTAAAGCCATCTTACGCCCTCGCACTAGTCTTCTTATTTTTATCGCTGGCGGGAATCCCTCTAACGGTAGGCTTTGTCGGAAAATTCTATCTTACACTTGCAGCTGTTAATGGACAATTATGGTGGTTATTAGCTATCTTGGTCATCGGAAGTATCGCAGGACTTTTTTATTATTTGCGTCTTATTCTGACTATGATGGAAAAACAAACTGATTCAACATTATTAATAAATACGTCATCCTCACTGACTAGTCACTTCATTTTAAGTTTTGTGATTGTAATGGTGATTGGCCTTGGCGTTTTCCCTGATGGTCTGGCACAAGTTATCGTTGAACTGGTTAGCTAAGATGTAACTAATGAAGAGGAGGGTTATGTATTACAAGTGGTTACTTCTGACTTATTGATGGGCAGGTTGTTTAGCATGTATTGTTCCCCGTCAGATTTTTAGAGTAATTGCTAATATTAACCATCAAAGCTTGGTGATAATAGAACAGAATAATAACCCCTGCTATAGTAACAGTTAACGACCTAAAGTATTAATTACTTTTATACTGTAGGTATTGTGATTCAAAGTACTTTATTAATACTTAGTTCGAAAATATCGAGCATTATTATTTATATTTTCGACTATATTTACATAGCATACTCTGTTAGTTTGCCCCTTCAAGGGTCGACAAATCTCTAAGATAAAGTTTGTATATGTACCATCTCAATTAGCACGAGTAAATTTAAGCATACGTTACAATGTAAGTAACAAACGCACTATTATATTCGAGAAAAAGTAACTAGGTTCATATGATACATACTCTTTATTTATCGCTAACTCTTGCAGCATTCTGGTTGCTTAACTCAGGTCATTATTCCCCGCTTATACTGTCACTTGGTGCAATTTCCATCGCCTTTGTTGTCTATTTAGCGCATAAAATGGATGTGGTTGATCACGAAGCCCAACCCGTACACCTCACATTAAAACTTCCCGGGTACTATTTTTGGCTCACTCAACAAATTATTCTCGCCAATATTTCCGTTGTAAAGCACATATGGCTTGGTAACAAAACCATTACTCCCACTATGACGACAGTGAAATCCAGCCAAAAGACAGATATGGGGAAAGTTATCTATGCAAACTCTATAACGTTGACGCCTGGAACCATCGCTGTAGACCTGATAGGTGATCAAATCATAGTGCACTCATTATTGAGTGAAAATATCGAAGCTCTGAAAGCCGGTGAAATGGATCGCAGGGTAAGGCAGTTGGAACACTAATGTTAATTGCTGCAACCATTGCTATTATTATTGTCATGATTCTGGCAATTATTAGGGGAGTCATTGGACCCACCCTCTATGACCGCATTCTTGCTGTAAACATGTTCAGCACCAAGACGGTACTACTTATTGCGCTATTAGGCTTCGTCATGGGACGACCGGATTTTCTGGATATCGCAATGGTATATGCTCTTATCAATTTTGTTAGCGTGATTGCTGTGTTGCACTTTTCCAACGACTTCGAGTTTCGGAGCAGCGCTCACAGTGATGCCAAGGAGAGCAAGTCGATGGAAGAGGATTCATAATGGATACGGCCTTAAGCATTGGTAGTGCAATTTGCTTATTATTAGGGAGTTTTCTGTGCCTTACAGGCGGAATAGGAATTTTACGTTTTCCTGACTTTTATACGCGGATGCATGCAGTAAGCGTCAGTGAAACATCTGCAGCAGGGATGATTTTAATTGGACTAATGCTTCAAAGTCCTGATGGCATTGTAGTAATAAAACTCGTAATGATTTTATTAATGGTGCTATTCATCAGCCCAGCGTCAAGTCATGCTTTAGCTCAATCAGCGATGCGACACGGTCTTAAGCCGTGGCTGAGTACGACAGTGCCAGCAATAAAAAATAAGCATAACGAAACTGCTTCCGATATAACTTCAGACAAGGGGGTGCCACCATCGAACCTTTAGTTGATATCGTTTTATTAACCTTCCTGGTAAGCATCGCCATTTCAATTATTTGGATGAAAGACTTGTTAGCGGTAGCTATGCTTTCTGGTATTTACGGCCTGTTATCGGCCAGTTTTTTTGTGACAATGGATGCTGTTGACGTGGCGTTTACAGAAGCATCGGTTGGTGCCGGCATCTCAACTTTACTTATGCTAACAACGATCGCTATAGTGGGTCGATTTGAGCGCTCTCAGCGTCATAAGCCTTCTTTGGCATTAGCCGTGACTTTTTTCACCGGTGTTTTATTGATTTACGGTACGCTGGATATGCCATATTTTGGTTCACCAAACGCACCGGCTAACCAACATGTTGCGCCTCAATACCTTAACGACACAGTGCTGGGTCAAGATAAATCCGTAAACCAAGTAGGTGTTCCAAACGTAGTCACCGCAGTACTTGCAAGTTATCGAGGCTTCGATACCTTTGGGGAAGTCGCAGTTATCTTCACCGCGGGCATTGGAGTACTGGCTCTACTGGCTGTAGTACGGCGCCCCGAGGAAGACGCAAAAATAGCTGCCATCAACGAATCAATGCACCAGAAAAATTTGATTCTACGCATCGTAATTAAAGTTCTGATTCCATTTATCTTGTTATTCGCGCTTTATGTACAGTTCCATGGTGATTATGGGCCAGGTGGCGGCTTCCAAGCAGGTGTCATCTTTGCGGCCGCATTTATCCTTTACGCCATGCTATTTGGTTTGAGTACAGCGCGCCGTGTAATTAATCAGACTCTTATCCAGATACTTGCAGCCATTGGCGTGCTAATTTATGGCAGCGTGGGACTAGTTTCTATTTTGAACGGTAGAAACTTCCTTGATTACAACGCTTTATCCTCTGACTCCATTGCAGGTCAACACTTAGGTATCCTTGTAATCGAATTGGGCGTGGGCATTACCGTTACATCAGTAATGGTAATTATCTTTTTCAACTTTGCTGGTCGTTTAGAAAACCGCGAAGCTAACGAAAGTGTTACAAGGAATATCTCGAGTGATGGTCACGTGACCAAGGAAAAACTATGATTCTAGGACTTTATAACTATTGGGTGGTAGTAGTTCTGATGATGATCGGCTTTTACATCGTCATAGCCCAAGGTAACCTCATCAAGAAAATTGTGGGGTTAAATATATTTCAAACTTCTGTTTTTATCTTCTATATCAGTATGGCAAAAGTCGATGATGGAACTGCCCCCATTCTAGCTGATGGTATAAGCCTATACTCAAACCCCCTTCCCCATGTTTTGATTCTTACAGCCATTGTAGTGGGTATTGCAACGACCGCTGTGGGACTTGCACTAGCGGTACGAATAAAAGGTGCCTATGGCAGTATTGAAGAAGGCGAAATTCAAGCTAGGGATAATCAAGAGTGTTAGTACACCTTCCTATTTTACAAGTCATAGTTCCGTTGATGGCGGCACCCGCCTGTTTGATTTTAGGCCGTCCAAGACTAGTCTGGCTGTTCAGCCTGATTACGAGCGGTATAGCGTTTCTCATCAGTGTCTCACTACTACGCCAAGTGATGAGTGCAGGCACAATTAGCTACGTGCTAGGTGGTTGGAGTGCCCCTTGGGGGATTGAGTATCGCATTGATGAACTCAATGCCTACCTTTTACTCATTATTTCTGCAATCAGCACAGTTGTTTTACTTGCCGCCCAAACCAGCATAAAGAAAGAAATCCCGAAAGATCGCCATACGCTTTTTTATGTTCTTTACCTGTTATCGCTAGCAGGTATGCTTGGTATCGTAGCAACTGGCGATGCATTTAATGTCTTTGTTTTCCTGGAAATTTCTTCGCTTTCAGCATACTCATTGATCTCTCTAGGTAAAGACCGACGCTCCCTTTGGGCTTCTTATCAATATTTGATTATGGGCACCATTGGCGCCACCTTTATTTTGATAGGAATTGGCCTGATGTACCAAATGACGGGCACGCTCAATATGGAAGATCTTGCTGTTCGCTTACCGGAGGTTACTCATACCCGAACCGTATTTGTTGCCTTTGCTTTTTTTATTGTAGGCGTCTGTTTGAAGCTCGCCTTATTCCCTCTGCACATGTGGTTACCTAACGCCTACGCTTACGCTCCTTCAATTGTAACCGCTTTCTTCGCAGCCACTTCGACCAAAGTTGCCATATACTTATTGATTCGTTTCACCTTCTCAATTTTTGGTATTTCTTTTTCCTTCACGACCCTGCCTTTGCAAACGATTTTCCTAACGCTTGGGTTATTGGGGATTTTTGTGGCCTCGATCGCGGCCATCTACCAAAAAAATGTCAAACACCTTCTTGCCTACTCAAGCGTGGCCCAAGTTGGCTACATGATCGTAGGTTATAGTATTAGTACCACTACTGGATTAATGGCAACGCTATTGCATTTGTTCAACCACGCCTTAATGAAGGGTGCTTTATTCCTAGCTGTAGGGGCCGTAATGTACCGCGTCGGCAGCACTCAATTACGAGATTTCCAAGGTCTTGGGCACCAAATGCCAATTACTATGGCAGCAATCGTAGTAGGTGGTTTAAGCTTAATTGGTGTACCGCTAACAGTTGGTTTTATCAGCAAGTGGTACCTGTTGCTAGCGGCGATAGAAAATGGTTGGTGGCCAATAGCGATTCTTATCCTGCTAGGCTCGCTATTGGCTATTGTTTATGTCTGGCGAATTGTTGAAGCGGCCTATTTTAAAGAACCCTTAATAGATAGAGAGCCAGTCAAGGAAGCACCACTAACCTTCTTGCTGCCAGTCTGGGTACTCGTGACCGCGAATATTTATTTTGGTGTGGACACCCGCCTTAGCGTTCAAGTTGCACAGGCAGCTTCCCAGAGTTTGTTTGGAGTGAGTCCGTGAATCTGTCTTTGGAGCTGATGCTACAGCTGTGCATAATCTTGCCGCTAATCACAACACTGGGCATTGTAGCAACCGGCCGTAATCAAAATTTGCGCGAAGGCGTGACGATCAGTGCGGCTTTGTTGGTTTTCTATTTTGTAATTAATTTGTACCATGGCCTCCAGCAAGGAAAGCATATCAATGTACATTGGGGTCAGATTATACCCGGAATGCAACTGAGTTTTACCATCGAAGCGCTGGGAATGATTTTCGCTCTCATCGCCAGCTTCCTCTGGTTCATAACCACAATCTACTCGATTGGTTATATGCGGAGTCACCACGAAAAAAATCAAACGCGCTTCTACTGCTGCTTTGCCATAGCTATTGGCTGCGTAATGGGAATTGCGTTTGCAGACAACCTATTCACTCTGTTTATCTTCTACGAGGTATTAACCTTATCCACATATCCGCTTGTCACTCATGCGGGAACAGAAGAAGCGAAAAAAGGTGGACGAATCTATCTAGGGATATTGCTCAGCACCTCAATCGCATTTTTCCTCCTGGCCATCGTCAGCACTTGGTTTATAGCGGGTACTGTAAATTTTGAACCTGGTGGTATTTTCGGGCCAGAGCCCGATATTATGATTGTTAGCGTGCTACTTGTACTGTTTGTTTTTGGCATTGGTAAAGCAGCGATTATGCCCTTTCATCGCTGGCTACCAGCAGCAATGGTGGCACCAACACCGGTAAGTTCGTTATTGCATGCTGTTGCTGTGGTAAAAGCGGGTGTCTTCACGGTATTGAAAGTGTGCGTAT
Organism: uncultured Oleiphilus sp.; assembly: GCA_913020495.1. Lineage (GTDB taxonomy): Bacteria > Pseudomonadota > Gammaproteobacteria > Pseudomonadales > Oleiphilaceae > PZPK01. Next base: position 5,923 of record CAJWBJ010000078.1, on the reverse strand, counting down.
TTATCTTTGGTATTGATCTGCTGGACAAGTTACCAAGCACCCAGTTTCTTCTCTATTTGGCCGGTGCCACGGTTTTGCTCTCCTCCTTAGTCGCCATGCGGCAAGATAATTTAAAAGCACGACTTGCTTACTCCACGATAAGTCAATTGGGGTATATCACTCTAGGTGCTTTGCTCGCCTCATCATCTGGTGTAATTGGTAGTTCGATGCATATAGCGACTCATGCCTTCGGTAAAATCACCTTGTTTTTCTGCGCCGGTGCGGTTCTTGTTGCCGCGCATAAATCAAAGATAAGCGAAATGGGCGGCCTTGGCCGACAGATGCCTATTACCATGGTAGCATTTTTTATCGCCAGCCTTAGTATCATCGGCGTTCCACCTGCGGGGGGAACCTGGAGTAAATGGTATTTATTGCTGGGCACAATGGAAACTGAGCAATGGATCCTGATGGCCGTATTGATGATTAGTTCTTTGCTGAATATCGTCTACCTCTTACCCATTCCAATTCGTGCATTTTTTCCAGCTAACAAAGCATCTATAGGTGATGTTCAGATAAAGGAAGCACCGCTACCATCTTTGATTGCGCTGTGCATAACCTGTTTAATGTGTGTCGTCCTCTTTGTTTATCCCCAGCCGCTATATGAATTAGCTACGTCCATTATGGAAACATCAGGAGTCGTCCATGGACAATGAGAAACAACATCTTTTTGATGACCCGAAAAATGTAAAACGCCTTTTATGGTTTCTGTATATTAGTTGTGCGCTGCTTTTTGCTCTGGACTTTGTGATTCATCGCCACGTAGCTCACAGCTGGGAAAATCTTTGGGGTTTCTATCCTATTTACGGTTTTGTCGGCTGCTCTATTTTAGTGTTTGTCGCCACCTGGATGCGTACTTTTCTCATGCGCCCAGAGGACTACTACGATAAGGATGACAGTATTGATATTGATGTTAAAGAGAGCCCTGTATTGACTAAAAGACAGGTTAAAGATGAGCAACATACTAAATTAGGTGATTATGATGTGGATGCCTGAGTTACCGCCATTTGCTCTCTTTTTTATCGGCGCGCTAATAGCTGCTGTCACCCGCGGCCCCTTGCGTGGCGCGATCATGGTGGCAATCCCTATTATCGGAGCTATTCAGCTTTCGATGGTACCTGAAGGGCTGCACCTACAATTCGCATTTCTCGATTATCAACTGATACCCTATCAGGTAGACAGGCTTAGCTTGATGTTCGGCTATGTTTTCCATATTGCAGCCTTTATTGCCATTGTATACTCCCTGCATGTTCGCGACACCGTACAACAGGTCGCCGCCATCATGTATGCAGGCAGTGGTTTGGGTGCCGTTTTTGCAGGCGATTTGTTGACACTGTTTGTTTTCTGGGAATTTTTAGCCTTTACCTCGGTATTCCTAGTTTGGGCACGTAAATCCCAACGCGCTTATGCTGCCGGTATGCGTTACCTGATCATACAAGTCTTATCAGGAGTCATTCTTTTGATCGGCGCACTTTTTTATGCTGCCGAAAATGGCACTTTGGCATTTGGTTATATCGGTCTGGACGGCATTGCCGGCTGGCTGATATTTATTGCCTTCGGTATTAAATGCGCTTTCCCTATGGCACACAACTGGCTTACAGATGCCTACCCTGAGGCTACGCCGACGGGTACAGTTTTTCTCAGCGCCTTTACCACGAAAGTGGCCGTTTATGCTTTGGCGCGTGGTTACCCTGGTACTGAACTGCTAGTTTATATTGGTGCTGCCATGACCTGCTTTCCAATATTCTTTGCCGTCATCGAAAACGATTTGCGGCGTGTACTGGCCTATAGCCTTATCAATCAAGTAGGGTTTATGGTTGTTGGTATTGGTATCGGTACTGCACTTGCCATTAACGGCGCCGTTTCACATGCTTTTAATGATGTTATCTTTAAAGGCCTGCTATTTATGTCGATGGGTGCCGTACTGCATATGACGGGACGCATCAATGGCTCTGAATTGGGTGGACTATACAAAACTATGCCCAAAACCACCGTACTCTGCATTGTGGGCGCAGCTTCAATTTCAGCTTTCCCGCTTTTTAGTGGTTTCGTCAGCAAATCAATGGTGATGACCGCAGCGTTGGAAAATGGTTTCGACTGGATATGGTTAATGCTACTGTTTGCCTCAGCAGGCGTTTTCCATCATGCCGGCATTAAAATTCCGTATTTTGCTTTCTTTGCCCACGATTCTGGAATTCGCGCCAGCGATCCTCCCACTAACATGCTAGTAGCTATGTTTATCGCAGCAGGGCTCTGCATTGCGATTGGCATCTACCCAGCAGCGCTGTACTCACTGTTACCCTACGATACCGGTTACAATCCTTACGACGCCACGCATGTACTTGCACAAACACAGCTGCTGTTCTTCTCAGCTCTGGCTTTTGTTTGGCTAAACCTCAAAGGTTTATACCCGCCCGAATTACGTTCTACCAATCTGGACTTTGATTGGATTTATCGTCGTGTTTGTCCAAATATATTACAAAGGATCTTTTCGATCATATGGACGGTGGACAGGACTTTGCGTCATGCATTTTTAGTGAGATTAGATCGTTGTTTAACTTTTGTTGCTCAGAGAAATGAAGGTGTTAGCAGCTTACTTTCGCGTACTTATCCTGCCGGTAGCATGGTGATGTGGGTTGCGGTCATTCTGGGAGTTTACTTATTCCTTAGTTTTGTTCAGTGAATTCTCATACCCAGCACTAGCGAGCAACTCAAATACTCGTAATATTTTCAGCATTAACTGAGAAATACATCCAAATCTTTTCGGAAGCCAGCCCTCACACCCAAGCTTTTCATGATCCAATAGTGTCCACTTATCATTCGATCAATATATAGGCTGTCTACAGGTGGTTTGAAATGAGAAAGATACTTAAAGAAAAGCGGCATCTCTTTTGCTGCCTGTATATGTAAGTCTGCTGTGTCAAAATTATAGATTTCATCTTCAAAAAAAGGTTCGAAGAAAATATTTCTCCAGATTTCATAATATGCTGAACCGGGGTAATCCTTTCCGGCTACACGAGCACCTAGGCGAAGCATGGCATCATCCACTGCAGGATAGTTTTCTTCAATACTGGCAATAATTGCATCTCGATAGGCTTCCACGATTTCAGGTTTAAGGACCTTTACACAACCAAAATCATAAATAATTACTGTACCATCTGGTCGGAATGCAAAGTTTCCTGGATGAGGGTCTCCGTGGATTTGCTTGAAAATAAATAGCTGGTTTGCCAGCATGCTAAATAAATTATGCCCAATTTTATTAATTATTTCTTGTGGGTACTCTTTGGCATTAAGTTCATGTACATGATCGCCAGCCACGTACTCTAGAGTCAGTACGCGTCTGGTTGAATGTTGATTAATAACTTTCGGAACAATTATAAAACTATCTCGCTGATGAAATTTTTTAAATCGACGTAAGTTTCGAGCTTCTTGGTCATAATCCAATTCTTCATGCAAGCGTGCTTTAATTTCTTCAAACAGAGCATCAACACTCGCTTTAGGCATCTTTATTAATCCGCCTAGCTTAAGTGTCAATCGAAGTTGTTTTAAGTCAGAGTCACATGAGCGATCAACCCCCGGGTATTGAACTTTAACAACGACTTCGACATCCGGCTTTATAACAGCACGATGAACTTGACCGATCGAAGCTGCCGCATAGGGTTTTTCATCAAATGAAACAAATAAATTCTCAAGTGTATCCCCTAACTCTTGCTCCACTTGAGAGCGAATCACTGAAAATTCTACTGGAGGCGCTTCTTTTTGTAATTTCTGCAATGCATCTGAAAATTCTTTAGGCAGGAAATCTTGAGTTTGAGATGCAATCTGACCAATTTTCATTACTGCGCCTTTTAGTTCACCTAAGGTATCAACAATGTCATCGGCCATTTTTTCATAAGTTTTACTTGAACGCGCTTTACTTTTATCTTCATTGGAAAATACATTCTGTACTTTTTGAGAAGCATATCGACTTGCGACTGTAGCTGTCATCCCAGCAAGCTTCATAAATCGACCGCTGCGTGAGGTCACGGCCTTCTTGTTTGGTCTTCTGGTTGCCATACAGATTAATATCCTGCTTAGAACTTAAAGAATGTTGGTCTCAAGTTGTAATTTATCCATTAATTTAAATCGCAGCTTATCACCAGAATGCAATTCACCCACTCCTTTTGGCGTTCCGGTTAAAATAATATCTCCTGGTTTTAAGGTAAAGTACTGACTCATATGAACAATTAATGGGATGACCGGATTTAACATATCTTTACTACAGCCATCTTGTTTCAATTCATCATTTATATGCAAACTGAAAGATATATTATTTAACGATGAAAATTGATCACGTTTTACAAAGTCAGTTAAAGGGCAAGCGCCATCAAAACTTTTAGCAAGCTCCCAAGGGTGGCTATTCGCTTTAAGTTTTGACTGAAGCGCGCGCCGGGTTAAATCTAAAGCTAAACCAATACCAATTACAGCAGCTTCGGCTTCTTTATCATTCGCACTGGCTAAAGTTGACCCAATCAAGATTGCAATTTCTGTTTCATAATGACAGTCATTACTTGGAATTTTAATATCTTGATTGAGCGACACGGCACTTGATTCAGGCTTAATAAACAAAATTGGTTCTGTTGGAACGGGGTTATTTAACTCTTTTGCGTGGTCTGCATAATTCCTACCAACACAAACAATTTTCCCAAGCGTAGACTGATACTGGGTGCCGTCTGTAAAACCAAGTGTATATGCCATTAGATATTCTCTATTCAGGATTCGCGCATTCGGTTGCAGAAGGATTGAATTTACAACGAATTTTCCAAAGTATCGTGACGGCTTTCTTTTCATAAGCGCCTTCATCACGTAAAGACAAGCGAATTTTCTGAGATAAATTCTCATATTCAGTTAGTTGAGTTTTATCAAGTTTAACCCAATAGTTCTGTGGAATCTCACTACGCGCCTGCTTGACTGTATTTTCTAATTCATCAAAACGAGATAAAGCATGACTACGCATATCCTTACCAAAACCTTCCGGCACACGCTCATGATTCACAACCATCTGCATAACTGCATATAAAATATTATAATCAACAATCCCACCAGTTTCGCCTAGACCTTTATAGAGTTCAAAGGTGTTATAAGCTAAAGCAGGCGCAAACATAACATCAACATTACCATTATTGAATTGTCCTCCCCATGTTGCTAGCGAAGTATTTACTTGTGAAGCTCCGACAACATCAGCAAAGTAGCTACTAGCTATATCTCCGTTTAGAATAGATACTTTTTTACCACTAATAGCAGAGATACTGACATTCGCTTTATCACGAACAAAGGTATAAATTTCACCTATTGGAAAAAGCCCAGTCACTTCATATTTATCATTCACGATAAATTTTCTTGCCTTTGGATTATTCAAAGTTGCGGATAATGTTTTTAGCTCATCTAAAGAACGAATCGCTCCCGGTGCGCCAAATGCAGCAGAAAATGGCACAAAATCTCTGGCTAAAATATTTGTTAAAAATACTGCATCACAAATCTCCGAGCGAAAATCGTTAGCCGCTACTTTTTCATCGGTATAAGCTTCTAACTGAAGATCAACCCCCCAACCTATCGCTTTTAGTTTCGTTTGTTTTAAAAAAGAAATGAATGGACCGCTACTACCGACAGGGTCCCAGACACAAAATTTTACAACTTGTAGTCCTCCGGTATTAGCAGATGCTAGCCCCGAAAATACAAATAGAAATCCCAAAAGAATGGTTTTGTGAATTCCAGATACAACATTAGCTACAGACATGGTCAAACCTATAATTTTTTATTTGTGGTGTTTAAAAGAAATCGATGGGCGCTATTTTTACGTTTATTTTTTGTATTTTAAAGCGGTATTTACGATAAGTATTTTTCATAT
>CAJWBJ010000077.1 GCA_913020495.1 uncultured Oleiphilus sp. | reverse complement strand
GATCAATGCTAGCGCCACCATAATACCGGATGGAAGCCAAACTGGAGTGACATTACCTGGCGGTATTGCGAAGATTTGTCCGATTCTTGCTGAAATAAAATATAGTGCAGCAACCAGCAATATTTCAAGAAGGCGTTGCTTGAAACCACGATAAGAACGGGTTTCCGTTTCAGTGTGTACGGAGGTCATACTAACCATGTCGCACTCCAAGTGATTTCATCATACAGGTCTTGCTCAGGTGAGGATCTCCTAGGTGACCCGTAGCCTGCCTATTGAAACAAATAGTCCTTAATTATTGGATAACAAGTGTAATATTTCAATGCTCATGGAGATTAATTTTAGATATTCCATGCACTACTGATATCAGTTATGTTTTACATCCTTCTAATCATAGTTAGCACTTATATAATATGTTTTATCTGGCTCATTTAAACACGTTTAATACATGCTTGTTATTTACGTATACCTAACTACATTAAAGTTACATACTTTACAAAGGTAGGAGTGTCATATGAATATTTTAAAATTTTGCTTCCTTTTTCTTTTCCTCTTCTCAACTATTTGTCAGTCAAGCACAGTTACCATTAGAGCTGATGAGTGGTTCCCCATTAATGGTATTCCAGACTCTGCTGAACCAGGCTATATGATTGAAATTGCACAAATGATAATGGCTGATCATGGCCATACAATTGAGTACCGTATAATGCCATGGAAACGGAGCGTGAAGCAGGTACGTGCAGGTTCGTTTGATTGTGTCGTCGGAGCTTACAAAGAAGATGCGCCGGATTTTTTATTTCCTGACGATTCATGGGGTTCTATTGCATCATCTTTCTATGTAAAAAAAGGAAGTGATTGGTTTTATAAAGGAATCGAGTCACTTAAATCAGTCAAAATGGGTGTGATTGGTGGCTATGCATATAGTGATGAATTTGATAAATACATCAAAGAAAGTAAAAATTCGTCTATGGTTCAGGTTTTAAATGCGAATAATGCTCTTGAACAGAACATTAAAAAAATGCTGAAAGGAAGAATAGATGTAGTTGTCGAGTCACATTTAGTTATGGAAGCAAAGTTAAAAAAAATGGGCGTTTCAAATGAAGTAGCCTTCGCAGGCGAGTTGGTTGCCGCAGAAAGCATGTATATTGCTTGTTCTCCAGCTCGTTCAACATCAAAAGAATATGTAAAGTATTTCTCTGAGGGTATAAAAAAGCTTAGATCTTCAGGTAAATTGAAACAAATTCTAGATAAATATGGTTTAAAAGATTGGAAGTAATTATAGGAAGCCTGCAACATACTTTGCAGGTTTGATACTTCAAGTAATAATTACTAGAAAAGCTGAGTTACTACAAAGAAATATTTAGTAGCTCAGACTAGAACAGACGATCACTTTAGCCAGATATCTGCATTAACGGGTGCTTTATTCATTCGTTTTTTCTTACCACCGCCTTCTGGTTTTTCCGTTGGCTTATTTGTGGCAGAAAATGAATCACTACTAACCTTAGCGGCTTCAAAACCTGCTACTTGCTCACGCTCAAGCCTAATCTTGTTCTTCTTCTCGATTACTTTGAAATGATGATAATCTTCATGGTCGATGAGGGATAATGCTAAGCCCACCTCACCTGCACGACCACTTCGACCAATACGGTGCATGTAGTCAGATGGACTTCTTGGTAAGTCAAAATTGACCACAACGGGTAGTTTTTCAATATCCAAACCGCGGGCAGCAATATCGGTCGCAATTAAAACTTCGATCTTGCCTGCTTTAAACGCGTCTAGCACTCGACTACGAGCGCCCTGCCCTTTATCGCCATGAAACACTTCTGCGGTAATACCACGCTTAGAGAGTTTTTCAGCTAAGTGCTTACATTTATTTTTAGCATTGACAAAAATAAGCGCCTGTCGCCATTGATGCTGCTTAATTAAATGGGCTAATAAGGCAGTTTTTTCCCCTTTGTTAACTGTAAATACACGCTGCACCAAGGTGCTGGTATCAGCGCTTTGAAGTTGTATTTCGAGCGGGTCGTTAAGTAGCTCTTGAGTTAAAGACTGTACTTGTTCAGGAAAGGTCGCTGAAAAAAGTAAAATTTGCTTTTTCTTGGGTAAAAGCTCCAACAGCGCGGATAATTCGTCGGTAAAGCCTAGGCTCAACATACGGTCAGCTTCATCCAATACAAGAGTTTTAACCCTATCTAGCTTAATGGCATTGCTTGAAATCAAATCGAGTAGCCGGCCAGGCGTAGCAACCAAAATGTCAGTGCCGCCTCTTAATGCAAGCATTTGAGTATTCACTGATACGCCACCAAAAACAGCAACCGTTTTAATTGTACCGTTAAAGTGCGCGGCATAAGATTTAATGCTGTCAGCAACTTGCTTTGCTAGTTCACGGGTAGGCACCAATATAAGCCCAGTAACATAATTACCTTTATTGCTTTTGCTATGCGATGGTTCTTCAGCGTTTAAGTGTTGTGCCTGTATTATTTGCAAGAGAGGCAAGGCAAAGGTGGCTGTTTTACCCGAACCGGTATTTGCCCCTGCAATTAAGTCACGCCCAGCCAATACTCCAGGAATTGCACGCTCTTGAATGGGGGTTGGCTGCAGGTATTCCAGTTCACTTAATCGAACTAACAAGGGTGGAATAAGGCCAAGTTCTGTAAAGTTAACTGGTTTTGTGACTGTGGTCATTAATATCAAGGGCTCTAAGCTAAATTAAGAGTCCGCTATTTTAGCTTATTTATTCTCCATAAAGTTAATGAAATTGATCAAACTCTCCCGTAAAGCAATATACCTCATACAAAACATGAATTTGGTTCGACACGGAGTTCAAAGTAAAGTAATGAATACTGGGTTTTCCCTCTTTAAAATTAGTGTTTTCAATACTTTTAACTATTCTAGTCATAGCTCAATCTAATGTTAAGCGACGATGAAAACTATAATAATCAACAATAATTTTTATTTCTTCAGCTTTCTCTTGGGATATAAACCGTTATTCTTGATAAATGAAATCATGTCTTTTGCGACCTTACGATTACCATCAGGACTTAGATGTATTTCATCATCCCAGTACTTTTTTGAATTCAGTTTAATTCCGCGATGAAACGGCGAGTAAAAAAAACAATTCTCATGCGTAGCCAATATACGTCGAATCGTGTCAGAAACGGATTGGTGTATATACTTAATTAATCGTATACGAAGGTCATCAGAATTCATTACATTTTTAGCTGGGTAGCCTTTTAATGTCATTACCGAATTTACCCAAGGGCCTATCTTGCCCCCTTTCCCATTATAAAAGCCACGCTTTCTAGTGATTGGAGGGTAATAGTCATGCCCTAATATTGGCGTGTTTGGAATATATTGATTACGACTTTTGATCAGGTCTAGATAATAGCTTTCGATTTCAATTAACGTTTTATTTAACAGGCCATTAAAGCAGCTTTCCACTTCTGTATAAGGCTCACTTTTTTTATTGTAATCATATAACATATGCTCAAGACGGTTGAAAACATCGTTACCTCCAGCACTAATACAAAGGAGTGAGATATTCACTCTCCTAGCCCCAAAATATCGAATATAATTTGGTTCTTTTCGAATTCGTGCTGTTGTCGCTCCGATGATAGCTGAATCAAACCAATTAACGCCTTCTGGAATCTCACTTATTAGTGCATCAAATAGATTAGAAGGTCCTTTAAAAAAATTTGTTTTTCTTCCAGGATACGCAAACCATGAATCACCTTCCATGACCACGTTTGGGAAGCTGCGCCTCATTGGCGAACGTACATCTTGAGAAAAGACAAGGCGATTTTTATAGATTTTGTGGTATCCGAAAACCATTTTCATTAATGCTTCGCCTAGTTTTTTAAAATTATACCTTTGATTTCTACAAAACTATGATCATTTCTTAACTGAAGTCCGCACTAGCGAATCCCCAGTTTTGCTTTAAAGGCGATATCCTTGTTACTTAGCTTGAGAAGCTCTTATACTGAGCCTCGTAGCGTAAACAAACATGAGTTTTTTTGGTATGTGGGTTCAACCGGTCGACACAACACATTGGTTACAGATAAGTCGCCAGCTTTGGTTTGTGATACCTATACGTTTGAGATATCTCCTACAAACTGTTAACCGAAAATTGTGACTGTTTGCTGGCTAATGGCGATCAACTCACCTTTACGGTTCCATATTTTTGCACGAGTATGACCATAGCCATGTGATGCATGGACAATCTCAGCTTCGTACTGACAATACTCATCAGGCGCCAAGACCGGCATAGGGTGAATAAACTCCACCGTCCAGTTCAATGAGCTCGCAGGCGCCAAAACCTTAAGCATAGGTAGTGGCGCAGGCGGCCAAGCATCGATCAAAGCAAGTAGTTGCGAAATGCCGACTTTCTCTTCAGGCGACTTAAAACGAACAAAGCCGCGTAATATAGTTTCATCACTGCCTGCAAAAGGTAAAGCAGTACAATACCTGAAATCAAAATACTTAGTAAAATTAGGCGTCACGCCCTCTAAAAAATTTAAAGGCGTTTGTTCTGAAGGGTCTTCTGGAAAGATATGCATCTTATCGTTCACATGGATAGTAGATGGTCTCGCATGACCAAAACTGCCTAGAATAGAAATTTGTGTTTGGCCATTCTGTAGCCCTCGTCCCAATATTTGCGAAACTGACTTCCCTTCACGAAACATTTCACTTTCAAGATGTAAAGGCTCATCTGCTGCAACAGGCCCTACAAAAGATACATGTAGGCTTCTAACAGGACGATCATCACTTAATTTCTGAGCCATATGTTCATAAACTAATGCCGCCACTAAGCCACCAAAACCAGCTCGTCCCTGTGACCAGCTTTTATTAAATTCAACGGTGGACGTTTCTTGGGACACTTTATTGATTAACGACGTAAAAGACATTTAAAACCTCATCTAGAATATGATTCTAGATTTATACTGCCTATAGATTGATATACAAGCAATGAGTAGTACAAAATTACAATTAAGAAACACTATTCCATAGCGTTCAAGGCGTTATCAGGGGGGTTGAATAAAATTGGAAGAAAGTGTGTAGAGTACTTAAACAAACGCTATTAAGAGAAAGCATTAATTATCAGAGCATTATATTCGCTTAAAAATATGCTTTGATTGAATTTCCCGTAGATTCAGCCTGTCTCTTCCAGACCTCCAAATACTTTTCGACCAGCAATTCCGGAACTTTGTTTTGAATTAATATTTTCATTTTGTGGCTAAAGATATGACTGTATTTTTTACAGGGAGATTTTTTTGAAAATGCCAAATATATATTTTCTTCTGTAAGCGGTTTGGGTAAATATTCCAGTTCGTTTCTTATACCCATTTTTTCTGCATAAGCCAGCCCGGGATAAAGCCCATAAATAAAATATTGATTGCGACCTCTTTGTAACATATTCAAAAGCTGCTCAGATTTTTCCACGCGGTCAAGTTTTAAATGTTCCTGTTCAAATTGATCAAAGGAGTCGCCGAAGCTGTCTCCAAGACGTCTCCCGCCTTGCAGACCTTTTAAATCATCCCATTGTTCAAATTTAAAAGCCTGACCTTTAAGAGTGAAAACAACAGTTTGATCAACCATCAGTGTTGGTAAAACATAATCTAAATAGGATTTACGCTCCTCATTCATATACACCCCAGCTATCATGTCAACATGGCCCAATTCACTGTAACGTAAGGTTCGCTTCCAAGGACCTACGTAGGGAGTTTCAACACTAACCCCTAGGTCGTTAAACACCATTTCAGCCAGTTCAATCACTGTACCAATGATATTGTCTGGGTCTTCAGTGTCGCGCCATGATATCGGTGGGTATTCAGAATCACTGCTAATAATAACCTTTTTGCATTCGTCTGCCTGTGCCGACAGGGCAAATAACAACGTCAAGATACCAACAAAGAATATGTTCGTCATATTGAGAAAACCTTAATAATTATTAGTAAAAAAACGTAGCCACGACAAAAAATATACGTACTAATGCCTTTTACTCAAACTTATACGCATACAAAAAATTATTGTTTATTTAGTCATACTGGGAAATTTAAGTATTAATATGCTCGCCTGCTGCTTTAATTTTTCCTGCTCACAGGTCAAAGAATCGTATAATTCACTAAAATAAGTACCGTTATTCTTTTGTGGTGAGTCTGTCTATTATTTTTATCTTTTAGGCACTTAGCTAACCTTAAAATTCATTGTGTTGTTAAGATTTAGCTTGCTATATCGGTAACGTCAATCTACAGCTATCATCATCGGTGTGATTACCTGAATTTAAGGAGATGCTCCCGAACAAATCACTTATTTTAAAAGAAAGTTTGAATTGTTATTTTCTAAAATACGCTAATGACCAACCGAACATTTCTCTAAATATATATAGTCAATTAATTATCCCTTATAACCTGGCATATGATCTTCATCGTAATAATTTAAGTTTGACATGCTCAAGCATGTTAAGAACAACTCAAAGTGTTTGACTATTGTAAAGTCTGATTTTTTTTATACTGTGCGGGAGGAAATCCCGCACTAATTTCAACTGATAATTTATCACCTTCCGGCGTGAAATCACCAAAATTGAAACTATACTTCTCAGTATTTTTATCCTTTACATTGAGTCAGAGAAAATTCATTTATGCGGTATTTACAATGGGATCAAAGCCTAGAGGTTGGTCTTGAAGAAATTGATCAGGATCATAAACATATCATTCAGTTAGCTAACCAACTGAATGATATGGTGGCATCAAGGCAGAGCATTGAGGCCATTCAATCGTCTTTTGCCCTCTTGCGTGACTTTGTCATGCAACACTTTGTCAAAGAAGAGCGTCAGTTGGTCGTATTCAATTGTGATGATACGGATGCGCATATAGCTCAACATAAGGCTCTATTAGATAAATTCACCGAGTCCCAATTACAGCTTGATCAAGCAGAATCTCTGATGCAGGTTGCAGATATTATTGATGATACCCATAAGCGTATCATTGATCATATGATTGATGATGATATTAATTTAGCGCAGACAGTACACCTTAGAAAGTGGCAGCAAAAAGCAAGTTGGTTTGATCGTCTTAATTACAAGATTATGGACTTTCTTGAGCTCTTCCGAATTCGTTTTCGCTTAATTATGGCCGCGACCTTCCCCTTAATAGCGATGATAGGCTTCGCTACGGTGATACTCAGCGAGTCCATACGTGATGTTAGCACGATGAAACAGGTATCTCATTGGATCGACTCAACCTTGTTAATACAGAATTTAGTGCATGAACTACAAAAAGAACGGGGTTTATCTTCGGGCGTAATAAGTAGTAAAGGGAAGCAATTTTCTGAACAATTGCTGCTACAACGCTCCCTTACTAACATTCAATTAAGGCAACTAAGATTAAGCTCTGGCTCTCAACCTGCAGTGACTTTTGCCCGCCTTCAAAGCGAGATTAACCATCTTCGCGTACAAATTGATGCCTCTAACTTTAATGCATTGCAGTCAAACAGAGAATTTGCAGGTCTCATTGCTCAATTACTAAGTATCCCATCTGCATCTTTTACAGCACATGAAAGTCGCGATATTGCTCAGCTAACAAATGTTTTGCTAACCTTGATGCAATATGATGAAGCAGTAGGGATGGAACGTGCCTTTGGGTCAGCCGGTTTTAGCCAAAAGTATTTTGATGAAGTCTTATATCAGAATTTATTAAACTATGCTGTTAAGCAACAGGGACTAGAACAAACTATTGCTACAAATATGTCTAGCAATCAATTAACTAAGTGGAAACAACTGCAAGAGGATATGCCCCAGAAACAAATAGACGAGCACAGGGCAGATGCCTTCCACAGCTTAAATCAAAATCAAAAAGTAACAACAAACAACATTTTTTGGTGGGATTTAATGACAACCAAAATCAATATGTTATATCAATTTGAACAGCAACTAGCACTACAGCTTAAAAAAATGGCAAACAATAAGGAGTCTCACGTACTTACGACATTAATTGCCACTTCTATAACGATAGCAATAGTCATTGTATTAACGGTAATTTTATCAGTTTTATTAGGTTCAAGCATCGTACGGCCCATTGATCGAATAACCTACAGTTTGCGTGAACTTGCTAATGGAAACAGGCAAATTGTGTTGTCTGGAGCTGTCAAAGATTCAGAAATTGGCGATACCATGAGTGCTTATGAAGAATTAAGAAGAAGTATGACCCGCATGGTGCTGCTGGAGAAAGATAAAACACAAAACTCGTTTATGATGCGCCAACAGATGCAGGTGCTGGATGATCAAATAAAAAAAGGCAACGAACTACAACAGATATCGATCACTGATACATTAACTGGGGTTTTAAACCGTCGTGGTTTCCTAGCTTATTCTGAGAAAGCCCTCCTTAACGTACAAGGAATGGATATACCAATGTCAATATTGATGCTGGATATTGATTTTTTTAAGAAAGTAAATGATAGCTATGGTCATTCAATTGGCGACACAGTACTAAAGCATTTTACCGACACATGCCAACAAGAGTTGCGTAGTCAGGATATTTTCGGCCGTTTAGGTGGCGAAGAATTTGCGGCATTATTAGTTGGGAGCAAGGGAGACACAACCAAAGCTATTGTAGAGCGGATTTGCCATCGAGTAAGTAACAGCATCTGTAGAGTAGATGGCTCAGATATCCGTATCACCACCAGTATCGGCGTAACATGCTTCCAAGTAGATGACGTCGATATTGAAGCAGCACTTAAGCGAGCAGATGATGCTTTATATAAAGCAAAAGCCAATGGTCGTAATTGCGCAGTAATGGCGTAAGAGTTAGGGTTGAATGATATTGCATATTACTACTCTACCTAATAGCAGAACCATTGGGTTTTACACTTCAATATTTAAACATATGCTTAGCAACCGGTAACTCCAGTCATACATAATCCTAAAGAAGCGAGTTACAATAATTACAGCCATAGATAACTTGCCAGAAACAGCATGTTGATCGATAATTAGTCTATCTCACGCCAAAGGCTAGATGATGAGGTCTGTATGACACCTATTCGCCAGATAGCTATTTTTATTATTATGTTCCTCACTACAAGCGTTGTCAGCTCAGAAACTTTACGATTTGTATATAGTGATGATGACCCACCTATCAGCTCCCAAGTCAACAATATACCTGTTGGCCTCTTCCCCGAACTTGTAGAGCTTATATTTTCTCTTCTTCAAGATTACGACGTTAGTACAGAGGCCTACCCATGGTCTCGTTCACAATTGTTGGTCGAGAGTGGTGAACGAGATGGTTTTGTAACATACCCATCAAAACACCGAAAACAATACGCCGTATTTAGTGAACAAGCAGTTTTTATTCAGGATTATGGTTATCTGATTTATCACAAAGACAATACACATAAGACGCGAATGGAGTGGGCCAAAAGCTTCAAAGATATTTCTGACTTAACCGTTATTGTGGAAAACGGGTCTGAATGGGAAAAGGATAATATTCCGTCCTTCCTAAACCGAGTAAAAGCAGTAAACCAAGATACTATGGTGCATTTGCTTTTTTTGCGAAAGGAAGGAGATTTCATGGTAATGCCTCCAGAAACTGCTGTACATCTTACTAGAAAGCTTGGGTATCAAAAGGTTCTGAATTATAACTCAGTTAAGTTTATCAATGACTCCTTGATACCTTTTCATATAGGCTTATCAAAAAAGACACCTAATGCCGACATAATCATAAATCAGATTAACAAAATTATATTATCGACTAGGTTTTCAAAAGCTCGCAAAGCTATTATTGAGCAATACCATTAGCGTTAAAAATCACGAAAAAGACAATACCTGCTCCATGTTTCTGCTACATTTCAGTATGGTACTGATGGATTATAAAAACGGGTTATATTTCTGTCACTAGAAATCAACCAGTAAATTAACTAGTTAAAATTGATTTCTGAGTCAATTATTGAATATAAGACTATAATAAAAAAAGGTTTCATTGATGAGTTTTCACTATAGGCATTTATAACTAAGAAAAGTATTAATTTCACATTGGAAGTTAACGCCTTTAGCATTTGTACCAAACAAGAGTATTTATGTTATATCGCATCCGTGTACTACTTACATGCCTACTGATCGGGTTATTCAATGCCGATGCACTCACACAGGAGAACCAACCTCCTCAATTTGATATCGCCCCCTCTGAAAACCACCAACAACAGGCTACTACACCTTCACAGTCCACATTAGGACTTAATAGAGAGGAAACAAACTGGCTAGCTAAACATCCGGTTATCAATTTTTTCATCGATAGCGACTCACCGCCGTATCAATTTCGACGCAATGACAAACCAATAGGTATAACCGTTGACCTGCTTGAAGTAATTGAACAACAACTAGGCATACGTTTTCTTAAAAGCTCACTACCATCTGACACCTTAGCCAAAGACGTCATATCGGGTAACGTTTCTATGTTTGGCATTTGGCCGGAACAATCTTTTATGGAAGATACTCCTTATTTGAAAACTAACACTATTGTTAAGGGGTATTTAAGTCTCTTTGGCAGGGAAAACGACCAAGTGAGTAACAACATTAACGAAATCAAGAACCATAAGATTGGAATCGTAAAAGGGTTTAATGAAAAAATAATTACAAAGCTTGGTAAGTATAATGAGATTATCACAATTGACAAAGCTGAGCGTATTGGAGCCTTACTTTCAAAACAAATTGATTTATATCTCATTTATCGAGAAGTCGGACGGTTCGGCCTTAAACAGAACATGACTCGTGGAATTGAAGAAAAATATACTTTTCCTGAAACACATAATGGCGTTATCTATATTCACAAAAGTGAACCCTTGTTGTGGTCCATTATCAATAAGGTAATTGGCGATATTTCAGACAAGGAACTACCAAGAATTTTAGAGAAATGGTATGGGGTTGAAACATTACCAACATCTACTGAGGTATCAGAAACTAACCAAGCGGATGAATGGAAAAAAGTAGTCGCTGCTGGATTGATATTAATCTTGACCATTAGCGTAACTCTGATTTTGTTTCGATTATTAATTATTTCAAAAAAAGATCCTTTAGCCTATGAGTTTGCGTCCTTGGGCGGAAAAAAATTGGCTGTCATGCTAAATTCAGTACTAGTCGTAATTGCGTGTTTTTTGGCATTCTGGGCGCTCAACAATGTTCGTGAGAAAGTTGAAGACGATATACGAAATTCCCTACAAACGGTTGTTAAGACAACCATGGAGGCAATGAATATATGGATAAATGATCAGAAAAACAAGCTGAACAGCATCGCTTCAGATAAACGTATTATCGAACTGACATTGCAACAACTGACGCATTTCAAACACAATAATGATCTGAGTGTCACCCCAGCGTTAAATGAACTAAGGGGTATTTTTTCCGAAATTAAAAGCCATACTAAACATGAAGGTTTTTTTATTATCGCCCCTGACGGTACCAGTATCGGTTCGATGCGAGATACTAATTTGGGTCAAGTCAACCTCATTCAAAATCAACGTCCAGAACTATTGCGGCGAGTTTTTTTAGGAGAAACGATATTTATCCCCCCTATTGTTTCAGACATAAGTGCACCAAATGCTATCAATGTTAGCGGCTACGCTAGTCCACCAACTATGTTCTTTGCCTCTCCTATTAAAAATAACGACGGCGAGGTCATTGCTGTATTAACAGAACGATTCAACCCTCATGGCGATTTTTCTCGCATCAACTCTCTCGGCAGGATTGGTCAAACTGGTGAAACATACTCCTTTGACAAACAAGGTCGGCTGCTTTCTGAAAGTCGGTTTTTGAAAAGCTTAGTTGAAGCTGGGCTCATTCCAAATGATGGACAAAGTATTCTTTCAATTGAACTACGTAACCCCGGCGGCAACTTATTAGCAGGTTTCAAAAACAATTCCCCAATCAAAGATAGACCGCTGACACTGATGGCTGAAAGTGCCATTAAAGGTAAATCAGCTTACAACATAAAAGGTTATCGTGACTACCGTGGAATACCTGTGTTCGGAGCATGGATCTGGGAGGACAAACTTGGCTTTGGGATGACAAGTGAAGTAGATGCAAACGAGGCAATGGAGGCCTATTATAGCGCTAGAGTTACAGTTATTGCAGTTCTGGTTGTAATGGTTTTGGTTTCCATCTCCCTTACCTTATTAAGCATGGTTCTTGGCAGTCGAGCCAATAAAGCCTTACAACTTGCACGCGACCAATTAGAAGAACGGGTTCTTCTACGCACTAAAGAACTCAGGCATAGCGAAGAACGTTTTGATCTTGCGATGCGAGGCGCCAATGATGGTCTATGGGACTGGAATTACCTTACTGGTGAAGTCTATTACTCGAAACGATGGAAAGGTATGCTCGGTTATGGACAGGAAGAGCTTGAAGGTACATTAGATACTTGGCGAAATCTAATTCACCCCGACGATAATCAAAAAACACTGAAGTTGGTCGAGGCTTGTGTTAATGGTGGGCAGGATGATTTTAACCTTGAATTTCGTATGCGCCATAAAAATGGTCATTGGGTACCCATTTTATCGCGCGCCTATGTTGTACGGGACACTGTCAAACATATGCCGGTACGTTTTGTAGGCACTCACATTGACCTGACACAACAAAAACAAGCGGAACAAGAACTACAGGTTCTTTTAACCGATTTAAATGAACAAAGGTACGTCCTCGACCAACATGCGATTGTCGCCGTGACGGACCTTCAGGGAACCATTACTTATGCTAATCAAAGGTTTGCGGAAATAAGTGGGTACTCTGTAGATGAACTAATTGGTCAAAACCATAGGATACTTAACTCTCAGACTCACAATCAGGAATTCTGGCGGGACATGTACCGGACTGTTGCAACTGGCGGCGTTTGGAATGATGAAATTTGCAACCGAGCAAAAGGTGGTCATTTATATTGGGTTGACACCACGATCTCTGCATTCACAGGCGAGAACCGGAAACCAAGAGCCTATGTCGCTATACGAACAGATATTACTCAAAGAAAATTTTACGAAAATGAATTGCAGGAAGCCAAATATATTGCAGAAGGCGCAAACAAGGCCAAAAGTGAATTTTTAGCTAGCATGAGTCATGAGATTCGTACGCCCATGAATGGTGTGTTGGGCATGTTAGGCTTGTTGTTAAACAACGAACTAACCGCCGAACAATATCAAAGGGTGCTCATTGCACAAAATAGCGCAAAATCATTACTTTCCATAATTAATGATATTCTGGATTTTTCAAAAGTTGAAGCTGGAAAGCTTGAACTGGAAGACCTTGACTTTGATGTGCGAAAGCTTTTTGAAGAAATTGCCAAAACGATGTCTTTTCGCGCTGATGAAAAAAATATCGAGTTACTACTTGATGTTAGCGGGATTGAGCATTCAATGATAATTAGCGATCCCAGCAGGATACGTCAAATAGTCACCAATTTAATAGGGAATGCCATCAAATTCACAGAACATGGCGAGGTTATTATCACTGCTTATCTTAAAGCATATGATGATGAGTACCTTAAACTTGTTTGTAGCGTTCGTGATACCGGCATTGGAATCCCAGCAACTCTAATGCCTGAATTGTTTAAATCATTTACGCAAGTTGATACGTCTACAACTCGAAAATACGGAGGGTCAGGTCTTGGACTTAGCATCTGCAAGAATCTTTGCGAATTAATGAACGGTAGCATAGAAGCGGCAAGTGAACCTGGTAATGGAAGCTGTTTTAAATTTGAAGTGTTGGTTAGACCAAGCAAAAAATCAGTTAAAGTTGTCCCGTCAGTTGATATTAGCCAATTAAAAATACTGGTTGTCGATGACAATAAAACCAACCGTGATATTTTTCGTAATCAACTAGAGCATTGGGGGGCTTCAGTAGTTGAAGCAGAAAATGCTCATGCAGCAATAAGCCAATGCAAATCACATGCTGAAAATTTGTTTGATATTGCTCTGATCGATATGAATATGCCTGAAATAGACGGAATATCACTCGCAAAGACAATTCGTCATGACAGTCAGCTTGGCACAATGAAATTAATTATGATGACCTCTAGCTTTGAACAGGAAAGTTCTGAAAAACTTAGCGATATTGGCTTAAGCGGGTACTTTTCAAAACCCGTATCAACTTCTGACCTTTTTGATGCATTAGCTCTTGTCAGTTGTGAACGAGCGCAAGAAAACACTAATACATTTATTACAAAAAACTATTTGGAAACGTTGGATCGAAAACAGCAAAGCCCCGTGAAATCGGATATCCCCAAGTGGTTACCGGGAACACGAATTTTATTGGTGGAAGATAATCAGATTAATCAATTAGTGGTTCAAGGCATGCTGAAAGAGTGGTCTCTTAATTGCGATCTTGCAAACAACGGCCTGGAAGCGATTTCTTTTCTTAAAAATGCCCCAGATGATGCACCCTACACTTTAGTATTAATGGATTGTCAAATGCCAGAGCTAGATGGTTATGCTGCAACTCGTATGATACGTGAAGGAAAATCAGGCGACCGTTATTCTAAAACCCCCATCATTGCCATTACAGCGAATGCAATGAAGGGAGACAAAGAAAAATGTTTAAATGCGGGTATGAACGATTTTTTAACAAAACCACTCGAAAGTACGATCTTGCTGAGTATGTTAAAACAGTGGATGCCCAGTACGCCACCTGATTCACCCGTTAGAGTAGATACCGTCACTAAAAAAAATCTAAGCGATGGAAACAACACGCAGCACAACCAAGCAAGAACCGCTCCTCTGAAAATACCATTAAACCTTTATACTATTGATTTCAGTTATAAGAAACCTGATATCGTTAATAGTCCTGCTACATACTTAAAAGCCCTGTCTCTCTATGTTAAACAGGCACAATTATTTTTGGATAAATTCAGTGCACTCGCCCAAGCTAATGAAAGTAAACAGGTGAAATCACAATTACATTCAATCAAAGGTACAAGTGGAAATTTGGGTATGCATTCGGTTTATGAACAAGCAGCAACGCTAGAAAAAAACATTATCGATAAAACAACTGTTGACCCAGAACTTGTCGGTACTTTTTGTGATTTGGTAAAAAAATCTGTGGTTGATGCTGAAGTAATTATCGAAGCCAATATTCAGAATGAACTAGCAATGAATAACCGTGACTATCCTGAAATAAAAAGTGATTTGATTGAACACTTGAAGGAAAACAATTTAGTGCCCGAAAGTCTAATCCTTGAGTATAAATCTTATTCAAGAAATATGGATAAACAAAAATTAACCCAAGCCGTAATTGAAGCGATTGACGCTTTTGACTATGACATTGCGTTAGGTATATTGCTAAGCCAAGATCACTAATGTAAACCGAGTTGGCTTATGCCCCCAACCCCTTATCGCTTTTGTATATAACTACATAAGAAAGTAATCTCCCACTCACTCTACTAAAAACAGTATTCATAGGTCTAATGCTATTTAAATTAACTTGCTTGGAAACGACTAATTTGAGCGATAACGACTATCTGTATAAATATCATAACTATCAATTTCTAAAAGTAATCGTGGGTGTTTAGTCTAGTGATTGTGAAGCATTGAGCCGAAGTCCATATAGGCTAATTGAGTTATCATTGTTAATAACCGACAAAGTTAACGTCGCAAGGTTATTTTCTGTTTGGCTTACACGCACATTAAAAAGCAATTGAAAATACAACTCACCACCCTTTTCGCCGAGTTTAACTGCGTTAACGAATGCGACTTCTTCAATATCACCAAATAATGCGTGTAGCTTTTTAAGTTGATTTTTCAGCTGTTGATGGCTGATCTTCACTTTAGCCTGATCATTAAATAATGCATATAGCGATTGATGATCTTGCAGATTATATAACGTAATTGTTTTTTCCCCCCAAACACGAGCAATGTCTGTGTCAAAGTGGTCTGAAGCGCTGAAACTTGCGTTCTCAGTTTCAGACTGCTGGCGTAATACCTTACTGGTCAGAACTAAATTGAACACAAGCAGTAAAAGAATCAGGCTTAGCAGTACATTTGTTAACTTATTCATAACGTTACTGGTGCTTGGCTATTTTGGCAGGTTTGTCAGACTTTGTTATCGTCTGTGCCGTACAACTAATACCTGCAGGTATTTTACTACCGGGATTTTTCATTTTCAGTTGAACTCGAAATGTTCCACTTGCTGGGTCAATTAATGGGTCAACAATAATAACTTTAGCAGCACGCTCTTGAATAAGGCTCGACTCAGGCTTAATCATTAAGTCTTGCCCTTTGCTAATCTGACCAAAGTAGCTAGCTGGCAGTAATAAATCGATATGCAAGGGATCTAGCGTAGCGAGTTCCATCACCGGCTCAACGTTTACATATTCACCTTTGTTATTTAAACGATTAACCACCACACCTTTAATTGGGCTCTTAACCGTACGAAGATTAAGCTCCTCCACCCTTAAACTAAGTTCAGTTTTTGCAATAACAAGCTCTGTTTCGATTTCATCACGTTCATGCATGGTTAAGATATCATCTTTATAAAGCGCTTTATTCCGTTTAGCCTTGCGCTCTGCAAAATCGGCTTTGGCTTTTACCAATTGCACCTGTTCAAACTCAACACCGGCCTTTAAACGGAATAACACTTGACCTTTTTTTACTGTATCGCCTCGCTTAACCGCGACTTTATCTAGCACACCCGGAACGGGAGAACTGACCGACACTTTTTTACTAGGTTCCAACATACAACCCAGAGTCGACAGTTTTGACTCCTCTGCATGAAGATTACCGATCGCGCCCAACATCAAAGTAAATGCGACCGTTAGTTTAGGGTGTGTTATTTTCATTTATTATCTCCCGTAAATGCCAACGTACGCTGGCGTTGTGTATCAATTTTAATTAACTGCATGCGTTGACGATAATGACCACGCGATAGTTTTTTTTGGCAATGGCGCTGAATAAAATAGCCTGCCCAATGCGGTAATTTTATTTTGGATTGACTCACTGACCCGATGAACTCGCGAAGTATACTTCCCGACATTTTTCTAATCATCTGATCTTCAAGTGATAGAATTTCACTAACGGAACCTGGGTCACCTTGTCGGGCACCCCGGCCTGCCAACTGCCGGTCAATTCGTTCTGCATCTTGTAATTCAGTAATGATAACATGCAAGCCTCCGGCTTCTCGTGTCTCAGCACTTAGTTTTATATCGGTACCACGTCCCGCCATACTGGTTGAGACCATGACTTTACCTGATTGACCAGCGGTTGCCACAATATCTGCTTCTTCTTTATCTTGGCGGGCATTTAATATGCGGTGCTCAATTTCTTTATCGTTTAACACTCGACTGATTGCTTCAGACGATTCGACTGAATTCGTTCCAATTAAAATGGCCTGCCCTTGCCTAACAAGTTCGCGGGTAAGCGCCGCTACACGCTGCCATTTCTCATTTTCACTGAGATATACCTCGCGGTACTTGTTCTGCCTACGACTCTTTTTCAGTAAAGGAATATTTTCACTTCGAAGACGATAAACATCTAGTAACTCACCACTCACTTCACGACCGGTACCTGTCATGCCACATAAATGATGATATTTACGAAAGAAATTCTGGTAGCTAATCTCCGCATTCGTTTCGCGCGGTTTAGTGAGTTCAAGCCCTTCTTTCATTTCAATCATTTGCTGCAAGCCTTGCCCCCAGCTCCGCCCAGGCATCACCCGACCGGTATAGGTATCTACTATCTGCAAGGCGCCCTCATCATCAATAATATAATCCCTATCAAGATGATAAACATGCTGAGCAGAAAGCGCCTGTTTCACCAAAGGCTCTCGGTAAAAATTGCTTTTCCATAAGCCTTTTAGCGGTTTACAAGATTCAACTAACAAGGTTTGGCCTGCCGATGTTAAATGTATGACGGCGCTTTCATCTTGTCGAAAGTGAGTATTTTTTTCGAATGCTTTGGCGATATCCATGGCCGTCTCTAATAACAAAGCCTCTCTTTCACCAAACTTCTCTTCCCCGGAAATAATTAGCGGCGTTCTAGCCTCATCAATGAACACACTATCGGCTTCATCCACGATAGCAAAGTGTAAGCCTCGCAATAATAATTTCTCTGACCAGGTCGCAGAACCAGTCAGCATTTCTGCTTGTAAGCTGCGGGTATTTGATCGGTTATTTAAGCTCAACCGATCCTTTAAATAATCAAATGTCAGCTCCTTATTACTGCAATAACAAAGATCACAAGCATAAGCTTGACGACGCTCCGGTAATTCCTTCTCATGAGTAATAATGCCGACGGATAAACCCAAAGCCTGATACAAGGGAATCATTTCTTCAGCATCACGTTCTGCCAGATAATCATTCACTGTTACAACATGCACAGGTATACCGGCAAGCCCCGCCGTGGCTGCAGCTAATGTAGCCGCTAGCGTTTTCCCCTCACCCGTAGACATCTCTGCAATACCACCGCTCAATAAAGCCAAAGAAGCTGAAACCTGTGTGTGGTGATGGCGCATACCTAGTTCTCGCCCGCTCACTTCACGAATCACAGCAAACGCTTCAATAATGGTCGATTTAAGTATGCCATCAATGCGCAAACGTTGGCGAATTTGAATCAATGCTTCTTCAAGTTCCTGATCATTCTTTGTTTCAAGCTGTGCTGAGCGCTGAAGGATAAGATTCACCCAGCGCTTATTTCGTCTAACTAATTGGTTACCCAATTTTCTAAATATTTCTTTGGCTTTAGTCAAAAAAATATCGAGACGATTGCCTTCTATCCACTGCCGCTCATTTCTTAAGCCTGCAACGATCGCTTGTTTGGATGCAAACTCAGACATCGAAATATGTCAAAAAAGTACGTCTAAGCACACGATAAGTCCGGTAGACTAATGCTTCAGGCGGGTGTTCAAACTGAATATAGATACGTTCCTCTACCCGTGTAAGTGGTATGCTTTCAAACTCTAG
>CAJWBJ010000076.1 GCA_913020495.1 uncultured Oleiphilus sp. | reverse complement strand
GAAATTCGTGATGAAGAAACTGCAAAAATTGCAGTAGAAAGCTCTCTCACAGGGCACTTAGTCCTCTCCACATTACATACAAATAATGCAGCATCTACCATTACCCGTTTATTAGAAATTGGTATCCAGTCATATCTACTTAATTCCACCTTACTGGCGGTCTTAGCACAACGATTAGTAAAGAAAAATTGCCAACACTGCTTAGAAGAAGAATCAGTTCCCTCTGTCATACGAGAGTCATTAGGGATTTCAGAAGATGAGGTATTCTTCAAAAGTACCGGCTGTAGTGTTTGCCATGAAACAGGCCATGCAGGTCGAGTTGCAGTCTATGAGCTACTTGTTATCACCCCCGAAATTCGAGATTTGATCCAACCAAAAGTCAATGCCAGCGACATTGAAAAGGTCGCCATTGCTGGTGGTATGCAGCCACTTACAGAACATGCTTTATATATTGCCAGGCAACAACTGACGAGTTTAGAAGAGGTTTATCGGGTTAGGCTTGGTTAAGTTATTTAACTTCAGTCACGCACAATATTTTCGAAATAATCTTTCGTGAGCAAAGCAGAGTGATCAGTACGAAATTTTTGATCAATACGCTGCTTTGCTTTGTGCCCCATTTTTTTTAATAGCACATTATCATTCCATAATCTGAGTATGGCATCTTTTATCTGTAGACGATTGCCAGGTTCAATCACTAAACCACTTTCACCGTTTATCACAAGCTCCGCACTACCGCCGGTATCCGATACAATCGGCGGCACACCATAAGCCATCGCTTCAATGACTGTTTTTGGTAAACCTTCACGTTTAACCGAAGGTAATATCGACACATCGCAAGCAGCGATTAATTCAGGTGCATCGTACCGAAAGCCTGCGACATGAATACGATTTGCCATCGGGCTCACTTTGATCAATTCACTCAACTTATGGCAATCCATACCGGCGCCCACCAAAAGCAGGTGAATATTACTATCCGCGGGAAATGCATGTATCGCCTCTAACAGCACCGACACCCCTTTACGCGGACGATGATTTGCAATGCAGCCCACCACAAACGCGCCATCAGGAATATTAAATTCTGAAAGATCAGCCGCTGACGCTTGATACCAAGCTAAACTATGGCCTTTGTATACGGTTTGAATTCGCGCTTTTGGTAAATAAGAGTGTTGGTGCAAATCATCACGTACGGCATTTGCAACACATAAAATTCCATCAAGACGAGGGTGCAGATGTGTCAAATAGGCACTGGGGTCATACCAATAAATATTACCTGTTTGGCCACGGTAACTCACGGTTTTAACAGGTAAACCCATCGCAGCAAATAAGGCGTTAGTAATGGCCTTATTGTTAAATAAATACACTGCGTCATAGGCGCCGCCCTTCAACTCTGACCGGATGCGTTTAATCGCAGACCATTGAAACTTCTTCTTCGGGTGGAAATCGATCACCTTCACCCCTTGCTCTAGGAATCGTGGTACATATTCTGATTCCGCTTGTGTCATCAGTGTGACATCTACACCTAATGTCACCATGCCGATGAGTATTTCAGCTTCAGGGCGAACACTATTCCATGTATCAGTGTAATCACTAATGACTAACAACTTTAAAGACATATTATTGACCTTTAAAATATTTTGAAGGCGATACGCCAAACCAAAGCTTAAATGCTCGAGAAAAAACACTTAATTCAGCATACCCTAATCGTTGTGCCATATCGGTTAAATTAATATTCGGCTGTTTCATGGAATCTTTTATTATCTCTTGCCTGACTTGGTCCAGCATCACCTGAAAGGTAAACCCTTCACGCTTTAAACGTCGTTGCAAACTACGCTCTTTAAACCCTGTTAAGCTAGCCACTTCTTTTAATGAACAATAGCCTTTCGGCAATAAGCCTCTAATAATAACCTTAACCTGCTGAACAATATCCTGTGACTTTTCTCTATCCAGACCATCTAGGTAATTGCCCAGAAAACGCAGCATTTCCGGCTCAAAACTATCGACCGTGGAGCTCAATATTTTTGCATCAAAAACCAGACCGCTAAATTCTTGTTCAAACGAAACAGGAGACCGAAATACCATGGTATAAGGTGATAAATCAGGTGGCATTTTATGTTGAAAATAAACAGCTCGCGGCTTCCAAGCTTTACCACTATATAAGCGCACCACATTACAACCAACCCCTAGCGACAAGTCGGTAATTTGTCGACTATGATCAGCACCAGAAACATTTGAAAAGTATTTAATAATCGCTAGGTCACCCACAACCTCAAGATTAAAACTTCCCGCCTCACTATGAAGGTGTAAATATTTTTGTAGCGCTGTAATGGCATCCAAAAATGTAGGTTGCTGACGCATAATCAAGCCTACTGGCCCAAGTATTGATATACCCTGTCGTTGAGAAAGCAAGAGGCCAAAACAAGGACAGTTTAGCGTAGTAGAAGATAGATCCAACAATGCTGAAAGCGCATCACTACTCATCATTTGGTCAAAGTCATCAAGTAAATGAATATCTAAACCGACTTTGCACATTAAGTACTCAGGGTTTCCCCCTAGCTCTTCCACCAACTCAGGGTAGCCAATTAAAGAAGCGGTTCTTGCGAGTAATACATTCATTTTGTAGCCTACTTTCCCTTCATTTACACCAAGAATGACTAATACTGAAACATTTGTCGCCATTTATCAAAACAATGACTTAATTTATCAAGAATTTTTTAAGCTATGGGGGTAAATTAAATCCTGACTGAAATATTCGCTATTTCTTATAGAGCGAGCTATATACACAATAACCGGTACATATAACCTTCCCTCTAAAATAAAAACGGACATTGATCAGTCGTTTCAAAAATAAAAATTTCAGGAGAAACCGAATGCATTCTAAACTCATAAAATTTGTATTGTACTGGATGGTACTTTGCTCAACCTCATTAGCACAAAGCGCACAAATTTCAGGAACAATTAGTACCACAGATATGCGTCCTATTGCGGGAGCCATTGTGACAATATTCGATGCTTCAGGCTTAAATTCTGAATCTGTTTACAGTGATGCATTAGGTGGTTATTCAATCAATACAAATTTCGCCGGTGAGATAAACATTCGAGCAAGAACACCTTATTTCGCAGATAAACTTCAAGCTATCACGGTGAAAGAAAGCGCCAATAAAACCCTTAATATTCATATTGAAAAACTGGAAGACCCAAAAGCCCTGTCTCAAATGCAGACCGCCAGCGCGTTTGCCTCAAAGCTAAAATTTGGTGACAAACATGATGCACGGGCCTTTCGTAGTCAGTGTCATTTTTGCCATCAAATGGGGAATGAACTGACTCGAAAAGTACGCTCTGAGGATGAGTGGGAAGAAGTCATTGACCGTATGCAAAGTTATGGTTCGGTCATTACTGGCGGTAATGAAGAGGCATTTAGAGAAACACTCCACGAAACATTTAACGGCGAACCGATTAAAGCCATTCAGACCTGGGATGTATCACCAGAACTTTACACGGCTGTTTTTAAAGAGTGGGCTGTCGGGAATGCAGGTTCATACATTCATGATGTTGAAGTAGGTATGGATGGCAAGCTTTACGGTGTTGATATGGGCAATGATAAAATTTACATGGTTGACCCAAACACCAACAAGCAGGAAACATTCAATTTTCCTGCCAGCGACTTAGCTGTAGGTGGTTTATTCTCAGGTGGTATCGCGCCATTGGGAACCTTCAACGCAAAGCATGGTCCACATAGCTTACAGACAGGGCCAAAAGGAAAACTCTGGACCACAAACTCACTAGCTACTGAAATCATGTCTTTTGACCCAAGAAGCCAGGACTTCAAATTTTACCCCATTGAACAAGATGCTATTTACCCTCATACGCTTCGATTTGATGATCAGGGCATTCTTTGGTTTACGCTGGCGCTTTCAAATCAGCTAGGTCGTTTTGACCCAGCGACTGAGAAATTCACACTTATTGAAACCCCCTCTCACGGAGCCATGCGCTGGCTAACCGATGCCATGCTGCCAAGCTTATTGAAAATTGCATCATGGTTCCCTAAAAAAGATTTACAGCTCTCTTTATCCCACCACAAGCTCAGCGGAGAAGGCTATGAAATATTTAACCTTCCCTATGGTATTGACGTTAGCCCCGTTGATGGAAGTATTTGGTATGGGAAACTCTATTCAAGCTACATAGGGAAGTTAAACCCTAAAACTCTTGAAGTAGAGGAAATCAAAACACCACTAAACGGCCCTCGAAGGTTACGTATAGACAAAGCTGGCATTCTTTGGATTCCCTCTTTTGAAGATAGTGCTTTAATGCGTTTTGACCCAAATACAAAAGAATTCAAAATCTATGAATTACCAACACTCGCACCCGGAGAATATGAAACGCCTTATGCTCTGGGTATTCACCCTGAAACACAAGAGATCTGGATTACTTCTAACATGTCAGATCGTATTTTCCGTTTCTTACCTGATGAAGAACGCTTTATTAGCTACCCGAGCCCGACAAAAGTTACCTTCTTGCGGGATATCGTCTTTCTTGAAGATGGTGGCGTCTGCTCAAGTAATTCAAACTTACCGGCCTATGCCATTGAAGGTGGTTTGCAAAAAATGCTTTGCATCTACCCTGACGCTAATACAGCCACGAATACTGGTGTCATGTTTAATCGCATGTCGAATGTCAGTACAGGAGATATCAAATGACAAATCATAAACAAAACAATTCCGACAAAGTTGTTTGGTTAACGGGGAGCGCTAGCGGCGTAGGTTTGCATCTGACAAACCTATTCCAAAGCATGGGCTATCGGGTCATTGCCACCGATATCAATGGAGAAGCCATTAACAAAGCCGCCAAGGAAGACCATTGGAAAACGGAGAATATGCTAATCCGTAAACTGAACGTATGCCAAAAAGAGTCTTGGCAATCTGTTTTCTCGGAAGCCATTGAACGCTTTGGTAAAATCGATATTCTGCTCAACATCGCAGGTTACGTAAAACCCGGTTTTTTACTTGAAACTCCTATAGAAGAATTAGAAAAGCACATAGACGTTAACCTGAAAGGTGTCATCTATGGTTGCCATATCATCGGTCAACAAATGCTAAAACAAAGCAGTGGCCACATTATTAATATTGCCTCGCTTGCTGGCATCGCTCCTGTTCCAGGGATGGGGTATTACAGCACCTCCAAACTTGGAATTCGTGGCTATTCCCTGATTCTCGCTCAAGAGCTAATCGACAAAGGTATTTCGGTCACTGTGGTTTGTCCCGATTTAATCAAAACGCCGATGTACGATTTACAACTTGATTTTGAAAAAGAGTCTGCACTGGTTTTTTCAGGGCCTAAACCTTTAACGGTTGATGACATTTCAGATGCCATCTTCAATAAAGTACTACCTAAAAAACCATTTGAATGCACGCTACCTAGACACAGAGGCTGGCTATCAAAGTTCAGCAATGCATTTCCGGCATTGGCTTATCACATCACAGGTCCCTTTAAACGCATAGGTGAAGCGAAGATACGCAAAGCCCGTCAATCTTTATAGGCATGCTTATTAACCTTTAACACACAGAATTATTGGAGGCTTGTACAAACACATATTTTTTAAAAGTATGTCCCAAAAATTACATAAAAGTCACAAAAGGAAGATTTCATCACTGCAATCAAACTGGATATCGTTAATATGAAGCCTGGATTAGCATTCACATGGACGGTATTTAGTTTTGAATATAGCGGTATTACCCCCCCCTGACTTATTAGATCTTTACGATAGTGTTTCTAAAGGGCAGGTATGTTTACTAGATACCTTATGTCGCCTGCTATATTGTCAAAGTGCTTTGATTCAAGAATATCCGCAAAGTGAAGACCCGTTTTCACCGCTATTTACTTTTGCTCAAGGACAATCACAACCCTTCAAAAATGATGTCGGTTTTGTTTCCAGCATAAAACAGCCTCAAGGCATATCACCTTCTTTTATTATCGATGATGATATTGCAGCACTTCTTTTCAGATCGAATGACTATGTAAATAGTTATTTAATACTTCAAGTTCCAGAACTTAAACACCAACAAAACCTTATAACACCTGAAACCGAAGAACTTGTTTTTCATATTAAAGAAGCGTTGAATATCTCATACAAAATGACCCAGCAAGAGACTGATCTGAAATCAATTCACTATGTGCTGGATCATTACCCTGTTCCGGCAATCGCTATTGATGACCACCTGAACACCATTTTCATAAATAAATCGGCACGAGCGCTTTTACATACAAAGGCAATACAACAAATTACCAAGAATGAAAATTTATTAAAGCTTTGCCGTAATGCAAATCACCAACCCAAACTCAAGCAGGCTTTAACACGCAGTCTTACCGGAACCTCTGTCTCCAGCCAGTATTTACACGTTGACATTAACGGCACAACACAACCTATAGTCATTGCTGCGACGAACACTCTACCTAATGTATTTCGACATTTTTCGCGCAACTATGTTTCATGGGTATATTTATTAAAGCCTGATTATAGCAATACTTTAAAGTCACACCCGGAGTTTCAAGCTCTTGGTTTAAGTACCACTGAAACAGAGTTGGCCACCTTATTATTCGAAGGTAAAAGTCTGAATGAGATATCTGAATTAAGACACGTTTCCAAGCAAACAGTTCGAAAGCAGCTGCAATCAGTACTTAGAAAAACAGCGTGTGAAAGTCAGGAAAACTTAATGCTCTTTTTCTTCGAAAATTTTATACATTATGGATTAACCCAATAGATACGGGGCAGGAAATCAGGCAAAGGATATGATTGAATTACTCACAATTGGTAACGATACACCGCAAATTGATGATACAACGGCAGATGAAGCACAACTCATCAAACTAATTTATCGTTTTGCCAACAAAAAAGATGAATGGTTTAATTTATTACTCAGCCTATCCAACTGCATCTCGATTTCAGAATCACTTCCTGCTGATCACCCTTATCAGGATATCTCAGATCGCCTGCTCGCTCACCTCAAAAATGCCATAAAAATTAGCACTCGCTTAAGTAGCAACTCCAAACATATTAAAGCAGAAAGCGTACTCAACTTTATTCCTATGGGGGCAGGAATAATCGATAGAATGGGTCGAATAGTTGAAGTAAATCAGCAAGCACACACTATCATTGAACAATCGGATACTTGGACAATTAACCAGAATTATTTACAAGCACAACACCTCAATCTAGAAAAACAAATAAGTGCACTTTATAACAGTGGTGGAAATTTTCTGGTTTTACCTTTTGAGCAAAAGACCGAAAATACGCCAACTCAAAATAAGGTTCAGAGTTTACATATTACCCAAATACCGAACCAACAAGACTCCACCACAGAACAATACTATTTTTGCTTTCATTCAAACCAAACCGAACTCGTAAGCATTGACTTGCTCAAACAACACTATCAACTGACAGAAACTGAAGCATTGGTGGTTACGACTTTAGTGAATGAAGTTTCCAGTAAAAAAACAGCTCTAAAACTGAAATTAAAAGAAACGACTATTCGAGGCCATCTATCAAATATTTACATCAAGCTTGATGTTAAACGAAAGCCAGAGTTAATACGTAAGGTCTTGTTACACAGTTTATTATCCAACCCGACCCCTCAAACAACAGAGGTTCAAAACCTAAAATTAGTGACACCTAACACTAGTGGGAATTCCTTTATTTTTCTTCGTGATGGCAGAAAGTTAAGCTACCTTGATTACCAAAGCTCTGAAACCGATACAAAAACTCCCAAAGACCAACAAGTTATTCTATTACTGCATAATTTGATGGGCTCGGCCTGCGAAATACCTCCAGATAGCGAACCAGTCATTCGGGAGCATGGTTTACGAATTATTGTTCCGGAACGCCCTGGTTATGGTGATTCAGACCCAAAACCACATCGAAATCATCAAGACTTCTGCAACGATATTAAAGAGTTATTAAATACACTCAAAATTGAAAAAGTAAACGTTATCGCTCACTCGATTGGCGGCGTCTATGCACTCGCGCTGGCTGAATTCATTCCAGAAAGAATTATCAGAATCGCGATGGTCAATGCAGCAACACGCATCGATGACATGCGTT
Organism: uncultured Oleiphilus sp.; assembly: GCA_913020495.1. Taxonomy (GTDB): domain Bacteria; phylum Pseudomonadota; class Gammaproteobacteria; order Pseudomonadales; family Oleiphilaceae; genus PZPK01. The sequence continues at coordinate 10,844 of CAJWBJ010000076.1, read as the reverse complement.
TAGCGAAGCCTGTACCAATCTTGGTTACTGCAGTATTACAAAGTATACGCTTTGCTCCGTTTTTGATTGAGCTAATATTAAAAATGGCCATAGGAAAAGATTTGGAAGAATTTTACGAACAGCAACTTACTTACATTCGTCCAACCGTTGAAGGTCGAGCTGCCGACATTAACTTATTAAAGACTCGCAACTATCGGGACTATAGTATTTTGAACTTGAAACAGTCTTCCAAACAAGGCATTTCAGCATGGGCAAATGAGCTCAAACTCAGTTTTTCCAAATGGGATTTTGAACCCTCAAATACCCAAATAGAATATCAATTCTGGCATGGCGATCAGGATGATGTTATTTCAATACAGGCAGCCAAACGACTGGCAAAGGATTTAAATACCAGCAATTTCAATCATATAAACGATGAGACACATTTTTTGTTTGCCCGCTACTTTAATCAGGTGATTGAGCAGCTAATCAATGTAACAAATACCAGTACCGTGAGCGAAAGATGCTTAGACATTCACTAAATAAAACGTGAAGCAGATCCCATCTACTCTACCTATACCCCATTTGTCGGGCGCTGCTGTTCAGTTTTTTTCATAGACTTATATTTGTCCAGTTGTCGCACATGAATCACGCTGTAACCCATCAACCAACGATATAAATAAAACTATATTATTCCAAATAATAAGTTCGTGGTTGATATGTCATATTTGACGGGTATCTGAATCCAGCAGGGACACATAATTTATCTTTACAAGAGTTTTTCACGATAGCGGTTTCTTTAAACTACTTTGTCTTTCCTGTGCGTTTTTTTCGCCAGAATTCATCGTTTTAATACCGAAACAGCCATAAAAAGCACTCTTTGAGATAATTGAAGCATCGATATAAAAATAATTCTCGGGGAATATACATGTGTAAAAGTAAACGGAAATCTAAGTTAAACATAGCAATATCTTGTGTGCTTCTGAGCTTGGGCTCATCAGCCTATGCGGGAGGTTCTGCAGATTTCACCATGGATGGAGCACAAGTGACTTCATCAAATATTAATATTAATGCAAGCCAAACTTATTCACTTAACTATAACGGCGGTAGTAACTCTTGCACCAATGTTGAATGGTATGTGCGTAATGAAGGTAAAACTGACTGGGATAATTTTGACCATAATGGTTCAGCAACCTTAGCTAAAATTCACAGTACAGGTTCTCATGAACTAAAACTGACCAGTACCGGTTATGACGGACGCTGGTTCTTCAATTTATTCGGCTGTGATCATCGCGGACAAAACGATGAACGCATGGTTAATCTAGACATTTCCACTCCTGGACATACTCAAACCAAAAACCCGGTCATGTTAGTGCCCGGCGTCATGGCATGGGATCATATACCTATTGTAGAAGAATACTTTTTCCACATTGCTGACGAAATTGAAAAAGACTCAGATTTTCCTGTCAAAGATGTTTCACTTGCTGCATGGCAAAATACTGAAGATCGAGGCGCAGACCTTGCTGAGAAAATACTCGACTTCTTAATCATCAACGACGACCAGTTCTTCGAAGAAGACAGCACAATGAAAGTAAACCTCATTGCGCACAGTCACGGCTCAACAACTTCAAGAATGGCCATTAATATACTTGCTAAAGCCTTTGAAGCTCAGGAACTGGACAACCGAAAGGTCGCCTCTTTAACAACGGTAGCAGGCCCTCACTATGGGACGCCTTCGGCAGATGGCTCGCTTTGGGCTGTCGAGAACTGGGGTCAATCGGGTAAATTCTTAGAAAAATATGTTATTGATGCCTTAATTGGTGATTTAGCCGGTATGGTGACTGCATTATTAAGCGGCCACTTAGAAGAATACCCTGAGCAAGACATTCTTTCGGTATTAACAGGCTTCACACAAAAAGGCATGGCACGTTTTAATACATGCTACCCAAGTGTAGGTGTTCCGGCCGGTGGCAAATATTTTATCGAAGCCCCTCTTGAAGGAAACGAGCCTTATATCCCCTTCCCTGAAATCGTCGATGGCCAAGTCACTTTTGATGACTGTCAAAACTACACGCCTAATGAGCATGACAAGCGAAGTGTCTCTAACCCTGAATATGCTGCAATAACCGGTGGCTTCGAACGCGGTACAACCTTTTCAAAAAGTTCAGAAATTGTATTGGCAGACATACCAAATGAAGCTTATGGTGCAAACAATACGCTCTTTGATGCCCCCGTATATGGTAATGGACTTGGCATCCCTGTTGAAGCGAATGACCCTACTGCAATTCGTTACTTCTCATTTACCGGCTCAGCTGTTTGGAACACCCGCTTTGGTTTCAGATTCTGGGATGGTGAGCATCTTGAAGAACTAAGCGATGCATTTTTACTGGTGATGAGTTCTTTATATCCTATCGTCGGAACGAGAACCGGTGAAGATTACTTAGACAACTGGTTAGGCGACACAATATATGACTTGGTCAGTGGTGATGCGGTAGCCAGAACCCAAGGTTATACCGGCGCTTCTGATGCATTCATTCCTGTGGACAGCACCCCATTTGGCCAACATATAGCAACCTACCAAGGCTGGAACCATGTTGATGAAACCAATGGCTTATGGGGCTTAGTTGGACAAGGTGCAGCAGACCCAATTGAAGTATACCGAACACACATAAACCGACTACAGCTTAGCGGTCTATAAGTTAAGGTAATTCGTTGAACCCTCGCGATGACTCATTCATCATCGCGAGGGTTATTTAAAATAATAAACTGACAAACTAATTAGGCTACGACATGAAGTTTTCCAAAACCAGTATCACCTTAGGCACATTGACCTTAATGGCTTCTGCTTATTTTTTATTCCCTTTAGAAAATGAAAGTGCCAATAACACTACAGGTCATAATGATACCCGCAATACCACGGTAAACAGCACTCAAAGTCAAACCCCGATAGCCCAAACAAATACTGTATTCAACGCCCCTAAGCCTGCTGTTCAACGTAATATTGAAGTTGAGTTTGTATTTACAAGCACACAAGACTACGAAGCAAGCTCTCAATATGGAAACCTGCCTTCTTATATGGCAGACACAAACCTGGAAAAATTCTCTTTTGATGCAAATGGCAAACTAATCATTAACGAAAAAATCAAACACATCATTGAATTCTTTTTGATGGCGACACAAGAAGAAGGGCAAGAGCAAGCGATCGCACGCTTAAAAGAATACATTGCCATGACTTTACCCCTTGAAGCGGCAAATGAAGCGCTCGTTATTGTTGATAATTACCTAAACTACAAAGACAGCTTACATGAGAATGAAGAGTTTTCACTGGTGCAGAATTTAAATGAAAACTCATCCCTTAGTGAGCTTAAATTAGCACTTGCTAACCGAAAATTAGCACGCCAACAGTATTTAGGTGAAGCGACTAGTGATGCTTTTTTTGAGCACGAAGAACATTACGACGACTTTGTTATTGCTCGAATAGAAATTAATTCAAATGACAGTTTAAGTGATACAGAAAAAGATCAGCGCATAGCAAAAGCCGAAACCAAATTACCGCCCGAGATTGCTCAACGAATGAAATATAAACGTGTTGAGAAAAATATCACAAAACAAATACAGTCACTAAAAGAAGAAGGCGGCCACGAACAAGAAATATATACCCTTAGAAAAGACTTCTATGGCGAGAAAGTAGCTAATCGAATGGATTATTTAGAAGACAACTCTGATGAGTGGCTAAATAAGATTGAACAATTTAATCAAGAAAAGGATCAAATTTTAGCTCAGGGAAACTTAAGTCAAACTGAAAAAGACACCTTAGTTTCAGAAGCTAAAAAGAGTTTATTCACGCATAAAGAGTTAATCAAATTAGCAGTACAAAGCATTCGAGGCTGAGCACAAAATACGCTGAAAAGGCGTAAATTTAGTATCGCTAATTTTACGCTATCCCGCTATAGTTATGCTGACTCTTTGGCGCAACTAACGGAGTAATTTTGATATCACCAGCCTCTAACAATATTGACAATCAATGTTCACAATTCAATAAGAAAAGAGAGTTACTGGCCTCCCTTATCCGCGTTGCCCAAGATATGAACGGCCACACTCACAGCTTACAAGATATCTTGCTTCTCGCCAGACCATCACAGCAATACCCCAAAAAAGTACATCATTATACAGACCAATTAGATTATCAAATTCAAACACTTGAGGAGCCACAGCTACTTAAGCGATCCAATAAATACGATACACTAACTGACCTCCTTTTAAATTCGCTACTGGAGTTTATTGACCTTACTCAACAACAAGTCAATGCTGACGAAGAGCCTGATGCATTTTCTGAAGAGGTTGAGGGGCAATTAAATGAATTTGATGCTGTCACTAAAACGTCCATAGGAATACGAATTATTCTGCAAAACAAGGGGATATTTCTTCCTCCTGTTAAATTTGGGTTCCCTCAAGAATGGATTTCAGAGCATATTGAATCGCTCAATGAAACTAATCATAACTTACGCCTTAAAGTAAAAGACCGAATTGCTGAATTAATTTATGATGCTCAACAGTTACTGCTTAATGAAAGCTTACCCTCATCAATCCGTGATAACCTATCTTATGTTCAGGATTCAATGAAAGTAAACTTGGAATATCTATTCCATGGCGGCAACATCTCACACCTCCCCTACGAGTTTGAATCTTTAGATATAACCGCTATTCCTGAACCAACCATGCATGAGCATTTAGCCCAAAAAAATGCAGCGCTACTAGCTGAAAAAAACAAACAACAAGAAAAAACATCCGAAACTAAACCCGGCTTTAACGATAAATTAAAACGTTGGCTGAACACCTCATGGAAAAAAAGTTGGCGTGATCTAGACTAACCTGAAAGGTATGAGAGGTATTTTAATTTGTCACTAGCAATCCTTTAATAACACAGCCACAAAGCACCATTAAAAAAGCCGTAGAAGCCATAAATACTTTTTTCCGTATAGGTATTTCATTTGAGCCCGTATGAACACGTATATGAACAACACGTAAAACCACATATATCCATGCCGCAGACAGCGCTATATAACTGACTGAATTTAAAGCCCATAACATAAAACAAAGTGCATAAAACAGCACCGGCGATTCGAATTGGTTTTTAACATTATTGGATATTTTTAGCACCTCATCCGGCCATGCATCATCATGAAGCGGTCTGCGTACTAAATCGACCTCATCATTTTCTAAGGCTCGTTTTTTCACGGCAGGCAACCGTGAATAGATAATAAACGTAATGATAATCTGAGCGACTACCGGATAAAAAATCAACTTACTTTCCATTCTTATTCCCCAAATTAAACTTACATTTATGTGTATAAACTCATCAACTGAAACATCTCCAGTTGAACATTTAGCTCAACACTAAAGCGCTACACTTTAGTTGCTCTATTTATATTCTTCTCAGTTCTGAGTATATGTGTTTTCTATTCTTCACTAAATTAAAAAGTAAAATATACAAATAACATTAGACCTATGAGAGAAGCATGAATGCCCTTGAATATCATTTGTTATGTTCATATCACACTCAGTTTTTTGGCCACATAGAAAGGACATGCTAATTAGTCACTATGCGTGTAAGTTAAGACGATTGAACCAACAAGTAATCCCCCCTTTGCTAGTATTTTTTCTATATTATCGATGATTGGTGAAAGAGCTGTAATCTGTCGATAGTTGTACATTCTCCGAATCGTTGCTAGTGTCATATTCGAGGAGAAAGCGCGTAAACCTCAGCTGGCAGAACCACAAAGCGGCTTGTGAGGATCATCCTACCCCTGCAGTTTTGGGGTTGAGCGTATCGATAAATTTGCCTTTAGGATATTCCATGAAAATATCGGTTATTGTAATGTTCATTGTCGGCTCCATGCTATTGAATAACGCCATAGCTCACCAATGTGACCAAAGTGATGGTGATTTGTGGCGTAAAGATAGAGAGTACAAACGCGCAATGGCTCTGGTCGGAGAGTTATTCAAATGTATCGATCGCTCCGATAGCAATAACTACCGTCTGAATGACAAAGCCCAATGTTACTGGTTTACCGGCAGAGCCATCGATACAGTGTATGGCGTCGATTCTTTTCGCGAAGCGCAAGGATACCTTTCAGCAAGCAGCATGTCACAAAAGCTTCACTCAGGGGAAATCCCTAACTGGACAAAACTCGGCCCGGCCTCTTCACAGGAGGTGTTAACCCTCGCTTCCAATTTAACTAAAAAAAGCAAACCAGTCATCGCTGCATGGTTAGGCACAAACGGACAAGGACATGTCAACCTGATCATGCCAGGAGGTCTTGCATATTCCAGCAGTTGGGGCTTGAAAGTACCTAATGCGGCTAATATCAGTCTCGGCTCCCTTAATAACTCATTCTACGGTTGCAGACTGTCTTTTGCGTTATCGAAAGACAAAATAGAAGACACCTATCTTTTTACGAACGATAAATCGCTGAAATAGCCTCCGAAAAGCCATGATCGGTCACTGAACTGTTCTGATTTCAGTTCTAATAACTTAGCTAAATGATATCTCAAGTCAGTAATTTCATGTGAGAGGAATCAGCAAAAAACCTATTATCTGCACAGACACGACCACCCTGAGGAATTTTAAGTGCAACAAGTTGAAGGTAAAGATACGCGATACTTTCTTGAAATTGAGTTAGCTACTCTTAAAGTTATACGAGTCGGTTTCGATCAAAAACAAAGCCTTAATAAAGGAAAGCAGAACAATCCGAGCATTCACAGACTGTTTATAACCAAAGGTCAGTACAATAAACTTGTAAGCCGCTGTAAAACTGAACTTCAAAGCATCTTAGACACATAAGTTTATCAACCATTTTTGTTGCTATCGAATTCATGTTTTCCACCTTATGGAGAGCATGAATTCGACTGCTTTGATCAATACAGCTACCTGATACTCAAGGATGCATTGCTTGAGTTAGCCCATCCGACGAATACCTTTCAAAAGAACAATCTAGAAATGATAAGAAATAGTTGCTGTGACGAAACCTACTGCCCCGTCTACTTCGTCTTCAAGTTCTTTCTTCTCAGCTTTCAACGCGTTTGCCGTGAGAAAATTACCAGGATCTACAGCGCTCACGGTAACATCAGGATCATTAGTTGGCAGTGCTACGCCTACTTCTGCCTGAAAGTCGAAACCACCTTCCGGTGTAATCTTATTCCCCCAACCCACACTCAAATAAGGCATTACAGATGAGTTTTCGATTTCAACGTTTAATGAGGTAATATCCCCTGGCGAGACTTTTGTGTTGCCAACAAAATAAGTTTTGTCGTTATCTGCAGTGCCTTTAAATTCTGCATCGAAATACATCAAACCTGTCGACACAAACACCTCATCTGCCCACCCCGTGCTCACAGGGTACCAATCAACACCACCCTGTAAGGAGAATAAAGAAAATTCACCATCTTTATAATCAACACCAGCAATATCAACGTCATCATCCCCTTCGAATTCAGCGTCAATACCACTCGCTAATACCCGCCACTGAATTTGGTCACCTGCCGTCAAGCTCCAATCAGATTTAGCACTTAAACTCAGGCCTAAACCCAATGATCCGATGGTGACACCACCCGAATATTTGGCCGAGTCAACCTTCTCACTTGCTGCGATTTGTTCGTTTGCGACCACGGCCTGACCTACAAGAGCAAGACTGACGCAAAAAGTTGAACGAATAAAACTCTGGAGAGTTATTTTTCTTAAAAATGTGGGCTGCTTAGCCATTGCCTTGAAGGCCGTATTAGGAGTAGCTGTAGCGATAGAGTGATGCATTATAATTTCCTCATTTAGGTAATGTAGTAAGAAGATATTTACTTTCTTTGAATACATACATTATTGAGAAATGCGAACGAAATTACTGTGGTTCTTCGTGGACAGTTTGTGACAGTAAAATTGAATATCTAAAGAGAAATAAGACAAAAGTAGCCAAACACCGCAACGATATTTTTACAGTTTAAGATTCGACTTCACGGCTTACCTTACTGCTCTGTATCACTGCTCTATTTCATTACATGGCCAACGAATTTCAAAACGAGCCCCACCCAACTTGGAGTCTGACAATTCAGCCGTCCCCTGATGCCATTCGGCTATTTGTTGCACAATAGCCAAACCCAGACCATGCTCTTTAGAAACTTCCCGCTGCTCGTTATTGAGCTGTTTAAAAGGTAAAAAAACTTGTTTCCGGTCTTTTTCTGGTACTCCGGGACCATCATCTTCTACTGAGATGATATAACAATCATTATTGGCCAATAGGTTGATACGAACAATATGATCCGCATAACGCAATGCATTACTAATCAGGTTATTAGTTGCTCTCAAAATAGCGCGTTGATCAATGAAAAACGTCTTGTCTACCAAATCTGGATCGCAGCCCCATTCTAAAATCAAACCAATATTTTCTTGTTGATGCTGACTCACCTCATCCCTTAATAAATGCGCTAACTGAACATGGCCAAAATGAGCAATATCAGCTGCCCGACTATAACGGGACAAAGTAAGAATTTGCTGAATAAGGTGGTCTAGGGTATCAATGCCTGAAGCAATGCTTCGAGCGTATCGCTTTTTTTCTTGCTCGGTCACATCACCCGACTCTAGCATCTCAAAAGCAAAACTCAAACGAGACAAGGGTGTTCTTAAATCATGGGCAATCGCATTCGTCAGGTCGCGCTGACCTTTGACCATTTTTTCAAGTCTGTCAGCCATGGAATTAAAAGAACTGGCTAATTTTGAGATGACTGACAACTTCCCCACTACGGCTCTTTCATCGAGATAACCCGCACCAAACTGGGACGCTGTTTTGGTTAATTGACTTAGATCGCGCCAGAGAGGAAAAACGAAGATAAATATCCCTAGTGATACGCCAAAAACAAATACAGAAACGACGGCTACCAGTACCGATATTTCGGCACCAGGTAGTGGAATTGGGCCGGCTTTAAGTACCCATTGCTTATTTTCTAATTGGGCATATAGCTCAGTGTTATTATCATCGTTGGTTAGCCAAGTTCTTCCAATACCCTTAAGCTGAGCGATTTTATCCGCAGGTATCACCAGTTCGCTCATTTTAATCAGACTAAGGGAAAATCCAAAATGACTTTCCATTTGCTTAAGTTTTTGTTGCCACTGCGAAGGCGCATCGCCTGCCAGTTCTCGCAACACCAAACTTATCGTCCCCTTGGCTTGATTCAGCGTGAGTTGATTTTCTGACTCCTCCAGCATCATATAAATAAACCAGTCACTATCGAGAGCGCGCTTAACTATCACATCATTATCACTACTATCGCTAAAGATTATATAATCACCGACAGCCAATTCATTCAGAGGCATAGGGTGGTCGATCTTGGCATCAACAGGCAATAAGCTAATTTCATGACCAAAATTACTCGCAATCGTTTCAAATTCTGTCGGCCATTCGCTCCGGGGTCTCTGCTTCAATTGTGCTTCAATTAGATAAAACGTCCCACGATAAGTTTCGGTGACTCGATCAAAAAGAACGGCATTATTGATTGCATTGATAGGGTTGTAACTGGTGGAAAAAATGAGATAAAACAAAGGAAGGAAGACCAGCAGCCACAAGCGTATGAAAATTTTAATCATCTGACCAACCTATTATTCGTACATGGATTAACAACTATCATTAAGTAATATTGACTGTGACGCATAACAAATAACCTTTACCGCGAATTGTTTTAATAATACGCGGTGCAAGTGGGTCGTCATTAAGTTTCTTACGTAGTCGCGAAATACGTCGATCTATCGAGCGGTCCAAACCATCATAATCAAACCCTCTTAGACTTTGCACAATAGTATCTCTTGATACGACGTTACCCAGCTCATCAGCCAATAATCTTACCAAATCAAACTCTGCCGTAGTCAACATTACTTCCTGTCCTGAGATACTGACAGACCGGGTTTTCAAATTTATATCTAAATTCTCATACCCAGAAGGTTGATTAAACGCTTCAGTTACCGGCCCTGAAATCGAATTAAGCTCATATGAATGAGTTTGATTTTGTGAGGGAATATTTGTCTGACTAGATTGATTCTTCGTAATGGGATCTATTCGCCGCAATAGTGCACGCACTCTAGTTAACAGCAGTCGGGGTTTGATCGGTTTTATGACGTAATCATCCGCACCAAGTTCTAGACCAAGCATCTGATCAATGTCTTCATCAAGAGCCGTGAGCATCAATATAGGGCCGCTATAGTTGGGGCGAACCGCTCTACACACATCCATACCTGACATTCCCGGCAACATGATATCGAGAATAACCATGTCCGGTTGATTCGCACAAATATGATCTACAGCTTGCAGCCCATTGCCGACAACACTTACCTCGAAGCCATTTTTGTTAAGATACTCGCTAACTAGCGATGCTAACTCAACGTCATCTTCGACGACTAACAAGCGAAACTGCCGGTCTCCTACTACATAATTATTCATACATTCAGTACCATAACGACACATTAAGACGATAAAGCCAATTATTCTGCCATGGACAGCATAAAAATACTTGAGCCCTTGTGTGACAGTTTAAGACATCATCAGTTGTTTGATAAAAATTAACTGTAAACTTAGAGGAAACACAAACGATATGTTATTGCGACTTAAGTTTGTCCGTTTTGCCCAATCGTGGGTCGCATATGCGACCTAAACTTTCCGGTTACTCAATCGAGAAGCAGCATGAGCATATTTTGAGTGTTTTTTGGTCAAAACAACTTTGTTAAAGGCTTGAAAGCCCGTAAAGGTGCCGTTCAGACATCCTTTTTAGATGGGGACAAATTAGGCAAATTGAAGTCTGGATGAGTTATCGAAAGTGTCCAATAACGA
>CAJWBJ010000075.1 GCA_913020495.1 uncultured Oleiphilus sp. | reverse complement strand
CATGGTATTGCTGCATGTTCTTCGGGAGATAAACAGCAATTACGCATGATGAATCATGCCAATATCGCGATTGTTTCAGCCTATAATGATGTCCTTTCAGCGCATCAACCCTATCAAGGTTACCCCGAACAGATTAAACAATCACTACATTCAATCGGTTCGACAGGCCAATTCGCAGGTGGTGTTCCGGCGATGTGTGATGGCGTGACTCAAGGTCAGGCAGGGATGGATTTAAGCTTGTTTAGTCGCGATGTTATTGCGATGAGCACCGCGATAGCGATGAGCCATAATTTATTTGATGGCGGCCTTTGTTTGGGGATATGCGATAAAATTGTACCGGGTTTACTCATGGGTGCATTATCTTTTGGCCACCTTCCTTTTGTGTTCATTCCAGCAGGTCCAATGCCCTCAGGTTTATCGAATAAAGAAAAACATCGTGTACGCGAAGCATTTGCCGCTGGGAATGCCAACAAAGAGCAGCTGCTCGATGCGGAGCTTGCCTCGTATCATAGTCCTGGAACCTGTACCTTTTATGGCACCGCGAATAGTAATCAGCTTCTAATGGAGGTGATGGGTCTACATACACCGGGTGCTTCTTTTGTTAATCCAGACTCAATATTGAGAGAAAAACTAACGGATGAAGCCGCAAAGAGAGTGGTTAAAATTAGCAGCAAGGGCGAAGAATCAGAGGTTGTCCCATTGCATAAAATTATTTCTGCTGAAACCATTGTTAATGCCATGGTTGCTTTACTGGCAACGGGCGGGTCAACCAATCACACCATGCACTTGGTAGCAATTGCTGCTCAGGCAGGTATTCAAATCGACTGGACTGACTTCTCTGAACTCTCTGCAAGTGTACCGCTATTAACGCGCATTTATCCTAATGGGGAGGCAGATATTAATGACTTTCAAGCGGCCGGAGGTATGCCTGTGTTATTCGACTCCCTGTTAGGTTTAGGCTTATTGAGTGAAAACGTGTTTACCGTCATGGGCAAAGGTTTGTCTGCTTATCTCAAGACGCCAGTTCTCGCTGAAGCAGAGTTGGTTTGGCAACAACAGAGTCATGCAAGCCAAGATTTATCTGTTCTAAGTGCTGCCTCAAAACCATTTGAAAGCAATGGTGGTTTAACTTTACTGGAGGGGAACTTGGGGCGGGCCATTATGAAGACCTCTGCACTTGAGCGTCAGCATCGATGTGTTACCGCACCGGCCATTATTTTTGATGATCAGGATGCAGTACTAGATGCATTTGAAAACGGAGAGTTAAACCAAGATTGCGTGGTGGTTGTTCGCTTTCAAGGCCCGAGAGCCAATGGTATGCCTGAACTTCATAAACTCACGCCAACCTTAGGCGTATTGCAAGGTAAGGGCTATGCAGTCGCTTTAGTTACCGATGGCCGTATGTCTGGTGCGTCAGGCAAAGTACCCGCTGCCATTCAAGTTTGGCCTGAAGCTTCCAGAGGGGGAATGCTCGCAAAACTACAAAATGGTGACCAACTCTGTGTTGATGGAAATAAGGGCTTGCTAACGGTAAAACTTACAGCGGAAGAGCTAAATAAACGGAAAGAAATAAAACAAAATTCTAAGAAGAACCATTACGGTTTAGGGCGTGAGCTATTTTCAAATTTCAGGCAGAATGTCAGTCATGCTGAGCAGGGTGCCATGAGTGTCTCAACAGATTAATCAGCAGGTGATGGCTCACTCCACATCTCCTCAAAATGGATTTCAAATAAAGATGACGATGAATACGGTTTTTCAATACTGTTTATTAACGCTATTGATAATCAGCCAGCCAGTTAGCGCTGAGCTATTTTGGACCTATGAAAAAGATCAGCAGACAGGCTATTTACTCGGCTCGGTACATTTTGCCAATAGTAGTTTTTATCCCTTGGATAAGCAGGTAATGAAAGCCTATGAACAATCATCAGTGTTGGTGGTAGAAGTTGACGAGCAAACTATTCCTGAAGCTGAGCGCCAGCAATTACTTAAACGGTATGGCGTGTATCCGAACAACGAAACCTTGAAAGACCATTTAAAGCCTAAAACATTAAATGTAATAGAACGCTTGTTAAGCGAATTTAAAATTCCTCTGGATAACGTTAAGCACTATCGACCGGGGTTGCTAGCGGTTACGATTACGGCATTTCAGGCTGAAAAGCTTGGCTATTTCGCAGGTCAGGGCATTGACACATACTTCTTGCAAAAAGCCCGTTACAAGAAACCAATTCGCCAGATTGAAGACTTCGCTTTTCAAATGAAGCTACTTTCAAAATTACCTGATGAAGATGACATATTACAAGACAGTTTTAATGATATGGCAGACTACAAAGTAACGTGGGAAGCCATGATGGCCGCATGGAAAAATGGCAACGGAAACGAATTATATAAACAGGCCGTCGCAGACCCTCTAAATGATTACCCAAAGCTAGCACGTTTTTTTGATACTTTGTTTTTCGACCGGCATCCGCGCATGGTGAAGAGCGTTGATCAATGTGTTTCGAATAAAGAAACCTGTTTTATTGTGCTGGGCGCAGGGCATATGCTGGGAGAAAAAGGCATTGTTGCTTTGCTGACTAAGCAGGGCTATCGGGTAACTAAAATGTCGTCCAGAGAATGAAAGTAGAGCATCACTTAAGAATTTGTATGCAAGATTTATGATTTGGTTGTAGTTACAACTATCTATCTGAGGGCTTATTGAATAAGATCATTGTCATACAAAACAATCTAGTTAAAAGGAATTTAACTTTGTCTCATCTTGACCAAACCTTTATACGGCTTGCTGCTATTAAGAGCTACCAAGTGCGATCTTCGAAAAATAGTGGCACCTTTTCCATTCCATATTGTTTGAGTTCTTATCATAAGCGATAAATTTTCTAGCCCTATTCTTTTTATAGTAATTCGCTAAGTGCTGCATGCTTAAAAAGACACAAGTTTTAACAAACCAGAAATGCTCAAGGATGATGCATTTTTTCAAAGCCCCTAGAGATAGCGGTAAATTGATAAAAACTGGTTTGTTAGGGTGGTCAGGAAGTGCAAAAGGATTTTGCTTTTAGTACTGGCCACCTTTTTTATTTTTAATACCTATTGAGCGCTTTGTATGACTCAATCCCTTGTATGGTTGTTTCGTCTAACGGGTGTCGTGCTACTAGGGTTCCATTATGAATAAAGTAGAAGGTGCTATTTTAGCTATTCTTCGTATTCCATTTCTTCCTCGTACTCATAAAACTCTTCTTCATTATAAAGCTCATCTTCGTAGCCTGTACTGTCATCATAAATGGGTTCTTCATCGTAGGAGGTTTCATCCTCAGGTTCAGTTTCGCCCATGTTGATAATTTCTCCTTCGAAGTCGCCTGAATTATTGAGATCATTCTCGTCGTAATAGACTTCTTCCTCCCATGCGCTTTCTTCGATAAATTCCAATTCCTGGTGCTCGATTTCTTCATCATGAATAAGGTCAATGAAGTGACCGTTTTCTTCTAGTTCAACCATTAGGTCGTGAGCTTCGTACAGGCCGTCTTCGGCAAGAATGGCATTGATTTGGATGGGATCTTGTAAATACTGTTCATCGGTCATTTCTAGAGAGTCTTGGATTGCAAACTCCAGCCCGCCAATATTCACGATGCCTTCCATCTCCATATCGAAAACATAACCTTCGTAGATAATCTCAGAAACGCCTTCAAGGACAGTTTCAATGGAGTCCGTGCCAATGGCTTCGGCAATAAATACCTCGCCTTCTAAATAGCCGCTAACAAGTGCGCGTTTACTGAGGTCGCCAAACAGTAATAAATCATCAATCTTGATGGTCTGATCATTTATCTGCCATAGACCTTTTTCACTTTGTTCAAGTTCGCCAATGAGTTGGAGGTTATCCAGCGGCTCGACGATATCGAGTCGACTGGCGACAATATCACCATCTTCTTGACGTAGCCCGCTGACTTCTATGTATGTATTAGACTCAAGCTGTTCTAGAGCAACCAGCGAGTGTGATTTTTGGTCATAGATAATTGCTTCGTCACTTAATCGGATAGTTTGGTTCAGCACTTCCATGCTGCGCTTCTCAAGCGTGAGTTGACTGATTGGGCCGGTAACCTCATGAATAATATCAATTGACTTAGCGTGGTAATCTTCGCCATCCTGAGTCGAATTTACCGCAACAACTTGGCCTAGCTGCAGTTGCCCCTGAGTAGCGGGAGACTGGTTGATTGTAATCGGGGTTGATTCATCAAAAAGAACATGTGCTTGATTCACCCAAATACTGCCAAATTTTGTGATGGTGCCTACTATGCCTGTACCGCCGATACCTGAGCCTGTTTGCGCAATTCGTCCTGTACCGCCGACACCCTCATCAAGCGTTTTGCCTGTGCCACCAATGCCATTTTGATCGACGTTAGGGTGGATAAGGCCTGTGCCACCGATACCACCAGACGATTCGGTTTGTGCTGTGTATATCGGAGCAGAGCTCGCACACCCTAAAAGTAGTAGTACACATAAATAGGCGAGGGGGCGATTAAATAGATTCATGATCTTGATCTGCTGCTTGTGAATAGAAATACAGGCCAAAGTTCATGCGTTGCGCTGGTTCACTATCTGTATCATTTTCATTGCTGTTACTTATTTGTTTCTCAAAGTGCTTTTTATCGCTTGTTTTGAGTTTTATGGCTTTTTTATTGAGGTCTTGTAGTAGTGCCATGCCTTGTTTTTCGGCATCTTGTTTTAAAATTTCAATAGACTCATCGCTAAGCCCGCTGTAATACACGCAACGTTCAAGAAAAGCGGGTTTCTCAGCAATTAAATTCTGTGTGCTCGCTTCTAAATGATCGGCGATATTCATCCCCAGGTAATAGGCCTTTTCTTCTAGTCCTTTGCTAGGAATAAAACCCAGTGCATTGAGCTTGACCCACTGCTCATCAATCAAAGAGGCGATACCTAGGCGAAGCCATTCATCTAATACGACACGGGCTCGCATATCCTGCTTACATACTGATTGCACCAAGTGCTCAAAATCTGGCTCAGCATCACCTTTATCTGATTTAAGTGCGAGTGGTTTGGGGTGGTTGTCTGCATCTAAGTAATTAGGGTCAGAAATCCATTTAGAAACAAGTTGTACGCCGATACTGACTGCCGTAGGAGACTCATCTCTTTCAATGTCTTGATTTCGCAGGCGTCTCGTATCTTTGCGGTGGACGCCTGTCAGCATACTAATTCGGGTGTCAGTTTGCTTTTTGTTGTTTAAGGGGAAGTCTCGTTCTGCAACGTCAACATAAATTTCTTTGAGTAATTCGACCAGAAACGGCAGCGTGATTTGAAAGGAAAGTAGCAGGCGCACGAGTGGTCGCAGCACTTTTTTGATGGCTACAATAAGCGCTTTGGGTGGCGCAGTCGGGTTGGGTGGTAACGGATTTTTTGTCGACATAATGTCTAGCATATCTCATTGTGGGAAATATTCCCATGTAAATATTTAATTCTGTGGGAGCTCGCTCATTTTTTAAGCAAACCTAGCTTGCACGCTTTGACGTGGGAATATTTCCCATGTATCTTAATATGGCGATGTGGGAATAAATCCCACAAATATAAATTTGAGTGGAGAGCACTATGATGAAACATTCTCTATCGAAACTTACTTTAGCAACTGCGATATCCGCAGTCGTCTTGGCAAGTACAGCGAATGCCGGCACCCCAATGGCACGTATCATTGGCGGTAGTGATGCAACACAAAACACATACCCTTGGATGGTTTCTATCCAGAGTAAATCTGACAGCGAACACTTTTGTGGCGGGAGCTTAATTGGTGAGTCATACATTTTAACGGCAGCCCATTGTATTGAAGATGCGCGAGCAGATGAGATACAAGTGGTTGTCAGTGAATTTGATCTTAAGCAAGCGAGCCAGCAAGAGCAGGTGGTTGCGGTCAAGAATATCTATATGCACCAAGGCTATGGCGATGACCATGATATTGCAGTACTTGAGCTAGTAGCACCCACCAACAAAACGCCGGTAAAGCTGGCTGATACGGGTTTAAATAACAGTTTGCAAGTTGGCGCAAATATGACGGTTATGGGGTGGGGTAATCAATTAACGGATGGTGAAAAGTTCCCCAATATCCTGCAAGAAGTACAGCTACCACTGGCTGATCATGCCCAATGTAAAGCCAACTATGCGGGGGTTGATATGACAATCACCGACAACATGTTATGCGCAGGTTTGGCTGTCGGGGGCAAGGATTCGTGTCAGGGAGATAGCGGTGGTCCTTTAGTTTATCAAAAAGATAGCGATTGGTTTCAAACTGGCGTGGTGAGCTTTGGTGAAGGCTGCGCACAGGAAAACTTCTTCGGCGTTTATACTAAAGTAGCCAATTACAATGACTGGATTGCTCAGGTTAAAGCGGGTGAAGTACCCGTCCATCAACCCAGCGAAGGCAACGGCAATAACGGTGATAATGATGATGAAGACTATCCTGATGATTGGTCTGATGAAGATTGGTCTGACGGAGATGGTTCTGATGAAGACTGGGGTGACGAAGACTATGCAGGTGGAGAAGACGGCGAATACCTTGAATTTGAAACCGAGGACCTAGCTTTTGGTTTGCCTGAATATGTTGGCTTTTTAGCACCAGGGCAAGACTTGGTCGTTGAAGAAACCGTATATGTTTTTAACGAAGGCGAGTCTCCGTTAAGTGTTCAAAGTGTCAGTATAGATAATGACCAACATTTCTCGATCATTGAGAATGCATGTGAAGCAGCTACGCTGAAGCCTGAAGAAGAATGTGACATCACTCTAGGCTTTATATCGCCTGATTCCGAAGTTCACGAGGCAAACTTAAGTATTGCCACCAGTGATGCAGAGCATACCAATATTGAGATAGCACTTTTTGGTATCGCTTTGGATTTTCTTGAGTTAGCTGACGACTTTGATGGTATGGAAGGCATTGAAGACGAAGAGTGGTACTTTGATGGTGATAATGCATGGGAAGGGGATGCTGAAAACGGTGAGTTCGACTTGTCTTGCGACGCGGTATCACAAAACGATGATGCGGTATTGATGACAGAAATCGAAGGCCCTGGCACCTTGGAATTCGATATGAATCTGAGTGGCGATGTCACTGAAAATACCATGAGTTTTATGGTAGATGGGGAGCTTGTTATGACCTTGTCGAGTGATCGTTCGGTGAAGAAGCATTCAGTTGAGCTAAGCAAGGGAGCGCATCAAGTGAGCTGGGTTTATAGTAAAACCAAAGCAAATGATGCTTCTGCCAAAGCAACGATTAGTAATGTTTCTTTTAAAAGCAGTGAGCAAGATGACGCAAACGAGAGCGGAGATAGCTCTGATGAAGAGGGCGCTGATCCCGAAGCAGCCGGTGATGAAACTAATGCAGAACTCGAAAATGCCATATCAACCATTGCTGACAGTATTAGTGGTGCAGGTAGTACTGACGGCTTACTGTTTGGTTTGATGGCGCTATTAGGTTTTAGTTTAAGGTCGAGAAAAAAGTAATTGACTCTGTGTACTTGATAAACGGGTAAGTACTGTTTTACCTGAAGACCAAATAATCAGAGGCAGGCGTTAAATCTTTGCCTCTGATTAGTGCGTATAAAGAGATAAGTCTGGGAGAATATAATGAAAACACGAGTCACCTTTTTAAGTGCGTTCATGGCATTAATTGTGGGTTGTTCAAGTGTTGCTAGTCATGCTCAAGAGTATTCGGGAAAGAAAGCTTTGGAAGCATTATATGGCATTGCGATGATCAAAAATGCGGTTGAGTTAAAAGTTAAAAGTACGGGGTGTACGACTAAAGAAGACTTTGTGATTGAGCTAAAGTTTTCAGGGGCTGAAGCCAAATTAGAAGTTGTTCGGACTAAACCAGATATGTGTCGCCGGATGCCAAAAATTATCACTATCACGAAAACACTGGACTATTCAGCTATAGAGCCTAATCTTTCAATTATGCTCCTTAATCCCTTAAAGGCCAGTCATAAATAGTGATTATCAGATATATTAATATGGCATTTTTGTTCCGGACTACGTTGTTAGTGCTTCTGTTTGTAAACGCGGCGGTTACTTTTGCACAGGGCGTTACGGTCAATCAGGAGGTGAGCAAAAAACCTCCTCAGCGTATCCATTCTTCTGAGTTATTGCGCGAAAAATTTAGCATGAGTATTGGCAGCTATTTTAGTCATGGCGAATATAACACTGATGCTGCGACCGATATTTTCAGTGTGCCTTTGCGTATTGGTTATAGTCAAAATAACTGGAAAATTAGTGCTCAGATGCCCTACTTGCATATTAGCGGGCCAGCCAGTGTGATCGCCATTAGTGATGGTGCAGAAGTGGTTGATACAAGGGCTGAAGGTAAGCGGCAGCGTTGGGGGAATGGTGATCTGCGTTTAAATGCTCAGAATCAATTGCCGCTTTTTTTTGAATCGAAAGCGCGAATGCATATAGGTGCTTCAGTCAAGTTGCCAGTGGCGAGTGATAAAGGGGATCTGGGGTCTGGCGAATTTGACTACAGTTTGTATAGTGGCGGCTACTTCCGTTCTGGACGCTGGGTAAGCAATGGTCGAATCGGTTACCAACTTATGGGTGATAGCGACGAAGTGCAATATAATAACCGTTGGTATGCCTCTCTCGGTGGATACTATTTAGTTAACCGAGCCTATAGTGCAGGCTTGAGTACTTATTATAAGCAAGCTGCAACACAGAGTAGTGAGCTTATTCGCACGGTATCTACTTATATTAATTGGCGCTTACCCAAAGGTTGGCGCTGTAACTTTTCTATTGGAACAGGCTTTAGTGAATCGAGTGCTGATATATTTAGCGGTATCCAAGTGACTAAAACTTTTGTACGAAAACGTCGTATTTCTTCCAATAATTAGATTATGTCCTCTTGGGCATCAGTATTAATGAGAACGCTTTGACTGAATACACTGCCAATAATCGACTCAAACATGCTGCGCTAATCTGGTTGCTTGTTGTATTGCCTGCTGGGTTAATTGAGTGTTTGGATCTCCTGCAGCTAGTTGATTTTCGTTTCCAACGAGCTCTGATACTAAACGGCGAATGGTGGCGTTTAGTGACCGGTCATTTAGATCATCTCGGCTGGGTACATTTTGGTTTGAACGCTTTATTTCTGGCTTTTGTACTGATGATATTCGAACCACTTCAGCGTGTAGTTTTTACCTTAGGGTTGTGGCTTTTTTCCGTCATTAGCATCTCTGTGTGTTTGCTGTTTTTTAGTCCGGAATTAATTTGGTATGTCGGTTTGTCTAGTAGTCTTTATTCGTTACTAGTGATCGGCATTCTGCTGGATGTGAGGTTTTCTCTTTTTGTCAGAGTTGGCGCGGTGGCGCTCGTCTTCATCAAGGTTTGGTTTGAACAAGGTGATCAGCTTCCCTGGGTGTCACAAATTATTTCAGGGCCAGTAGCTGAAGTGTCTCATCTGTATGGTGTGGCAACTGGTTTTGTTTTGGTTAGCATCATATTTTGTATGAGCAGGTTTGGGGTTAATAAAATTTGATAATAACAGGCTGCTTTTAATGCGTAATTCTTTAGAGTAACGTTTTCTATAATATAGCCAGATAAGATAATTTATATGATTTTATTTTTGGTTGTAACTACAACTATTAGTTGGGCTCCTTTTAGAATAAGATCACTGCCATACAAAATATCTAGTTAAAAGGAGCTTAACTTTGTCATATAGTGACCGAACTTTTACAAGACCCGCAGCTATTTCAAACTGGCAAGTACGACCTAATGTGCTTTCAAAAAATACTGACACCTTTTCCATTTCAAGCTATTTAAGTTGCGATCATACCCCATAAGTTTTCTACCTCTTTTTCTTTTAAGGTAAGAGCTGGGTTCTGCATACTTTAAAAGTCATAAGTTTTAATAAACCAGAAATGCTCAAGGATGATGCATTTTCTCAAAGCTCCTAGAGATAGCGGGTAAATTGATAAAAACTGGTTTGTTAGGGTGGTCAGGAAGTACAAAAGGATTTTGTTTTTAGTACTGGCCACCTTTTTTAATGTTTGAGGCTCTTTTCAAGTTCATCTTCAACAATTTTTAGAATGTTTTCACGTAACCATTTTAGACCTAAGTCGCGGTCATTTCGCCGGTGCCAAATCATTGAAATAGGTGCAGGTGAGATCGTAAAGGGTGGTGGGGTGATAAATAAATCTTTTGCATTAATCGAATGTTCGATGATCGGGCGAGGGATGATGGTGATTAATTGGCTGTTTGTCAGCATTCTGGGAATACAAGAAAAATGGTTCACGGTACACGCGAGTCGCCGTTTCAAACCTTGCTTTGCCAGCACTTCATCAACGATGCCTGACGCTTCTCCTGATAAAGATACCAATAGGTGGTCGGCCTGAATAAAGCTCTCCATATCAATTGCTTTTCCTGCCAGCGGATGTTGATGACTCATGGCGCAGACGTAATCGTTATCAAATAATTTGGTGGCGCATAATGATGGCTCAGGTGTCGGGCTGATATCAATAATGAGGTCTGCGTCAGCCTCTTTCAATAAACTACTCGCATTAACGGCATAGGGAATCGCGTGTATATCAATGCCTTTTGCTTCTTGTTCAATGATTGCTCGAAGCGGTAACCAGAGTACATCGACAGCAAAATCAGTCAGTGCAATTCGAAAGGTTCGTTTGCTGGTGCTTGCGTCAAATTTATGCTGATTGGCAGCTTCAGTGATTTGTTCTAAAGGCTGACCAATTTGTTGCCAGAGCCTTAAAGCCATCGGTGTTGGTTTTATGCCTCGACCCTGCTTCACAAATAAGGGGTCACCCCATGCATGACGCATTCGTGATACGGCATTGGAAACGGATGGCTGCGTCATGGCTAATTGTTCAGCGGCTGCAGTAATAGACTGTTCACGCATAATTGCATCGAAGATAACAAATAAATTTAAATCAACCTGCTTCATGATTAGGCCTGACGAGTTTGTGGGTTAATGACGACAAGCCATTGTTAAAATCAATGTATTTCATCTTATATATCAATTATTCAGTATGAATTATAAGTGTCAAAATCGCTTTAATTATTTATAAAAATTTGAAGAGGTAGTTATGAAAATTGTCATTAGCAAGCGTGGAGCGCCATCAGTTCTCTCTTTTGTTGAATCAGAAAAACCAGAACCGAAAGAAAATGAACTCTGCATCAAGGTCAGTACAGCAGGGGTAGCATTTGCAGATACGCTGCTGCGTGAAGGCGCGTATCCCGGATTTAAGGCTAAAGGAACAACCCCTGGTTATGATGTGGTTGGTGTAGTGGAGAGTGTTGGCTCAAGTCGTAGTGATTTCAAAGTTGGTGATAGAGTAGTTGCCTTGACGGAAGTGGGAGGTTACGCAGAATACTGCACCGTACAGGAGCATAAAGTCGCGCGTTGTCCTGATGGGTTAGATGATATTGAAACAGTCGCGATGGTTTTGAACTATGTGACGGCTTATCAAATGTTAACTCACCTAACTAGAGCTAAATCGGGCGACACCATACTGATTCATGGTGCAGCGGGAGGCGTCGGTACGGCCCTGATTCAATTATGCAAAACCATCGGTAATATTAAACTATACGGTACTGCCTCAAAGAACAAACATGCAACGCTAATCGCCATGGGTGTGACGCCCATTGACTACCGGAATGAAAATTTTGTAGATGTGATTAAGCAAAACCATCCTCAAGGAATTGATATTGTTTTTGATGCGGTTGGCGGTAAAAACTGGAAGCAATCCTATAGTACGCTTAGAGCTGGTGGCATATTGATGGCTTATGGATTTTCTTCTATCACAAAGAATGGACGCTTTCATTTACCTTCTGCGTTAAAAGGTTTCTCAAATGCACCGTTCCCAGGCTTGTTGAAAGTGCTCAATGATACAAAAGGCGTCATGGGTTACAATATTCGCGCATTTACTGAAAGCCGGCCAGAAGCATTTCGTCATGATATGGAAATATTACTTGAGATGTTACAAGCGAAAAAATTAAAGCCTGTGATTGGTAAAGTGCTGCCCTTATCCCAAGCGAGAGAGGCGCACGAATTGATGGCTGTCAGCGCTGTGGAGGGTAAAATTGTATTGCGTGTGAATGAGCAAATATAGTCAAGCTGCATAAGCTCTGAATATGTTTATTTGTGTGGGTGAAATTGGCTAAATTTATTAAAGATATTTAGCACCAGCTTGCTTCATCGGCTGGATTTTTCAATAGTTCTTCTATGTTAGCGAGAAGAACACGGTAACCTACATTTCCGTAAAGTGTTTGCCGACCACCATCAATCACATAGGATGGGCTGCCTTTTATGCTGTGTTGTTTTGATCTCTGGTAATCATGCATTAATGCGGCAATAGCAGATCCGTCATGGATACTAGTATTAATTGCGTTATGATCTAGCCCATTTATCTTTACCAAATCACAAAGTACATCAAGATTACCTACATCAAGAGCGTCTATAAAAAACGCTGAACGAATTTTTAATGCAAATTCTATACTTTTTGATTTGTCATAAGATATTTCCACAGCTTTGAGTACTAAATGAGCATTGGCAGAGGTGACCGGTTTTACCTCTTTCCATATTTTAGAGTTTATAGGAGCGTCTTCAAAAATAGAGGCAGACTTCTGTACATGTTCTGAAAAACCACTATACCCCCCTTTTTGCTTCCACTGAGTAGTCATTTTTGTTGGTACATCACCGAATATATCAACATAGTAATATTGAAACTCAATTTTATTTTCTAATTTTAGGTTCAGTTCATCGATGCGTCGTTGTGCAATCCAAGCCCAAACGCAAAGAACGTCTGTATAATAATCAATGATGATAGGTTTATTCATAATATCCAGTGTTACAAGGTTGTTTGGTTAGGCATTTTATTTTGGAGCTCTTCGTGCCCCTCTGATACGGCATAAAGGTAACCATTATTAATATCAAAAATTAATGGTTCCTATAAATTTACCCGTAGTTATTTTCGTTGCCTAAGGCTTCTCTTCGTTAACAAGCATGTTCATGAATTTTGCAAACCGCTTTAGTCTGGTTTCGGGCTTCTTGGCACTTATCAATCCGTAGGCGATCACATAACGACTCGACTTGTTGAGAGTGCTATAAAACTCTTTAACACTAGGCTTGCCCTCCAGAGCCGCTAGGAAATCAGTAGGAACCTCCATTTCACTCACCACATAGGCGTTTTCCCAACGACCATCGGCTTTTGCAGCACGAATATGCACAAGTCCTGATTCCATCATCCGGTTCTCACTTATCAAAAGTTCCGCATGCTCTGTATTTCTTTTTGACCAATTGCTTCGTTGTTTTCTAGGAGTAATGCGCTGAAGGTAAGCCTGGTCATCGATTGACTTCTTGATACCGTCGATCCAACCCCAACATAGAGCCTCTATCACGATTTCATTCCAAGTGACGCTCTGAATCCCAGTAATTTTCTTGTATACCTTCACCCATAGCTCATTTTCATTGGCGTGATTCAATTTTAGCCACTGGCCAAGATCCACTGGTGTTGCAAATGTCATGACTTTCAATGGCTCGGGTTCAGGCATCAAATAAGACTCTTATCGGTAACTAACGGCTAGCACAATGGTGGAAAAATTGGTATTTCTTTGCAAAAATTGCGATACATTATGGCGTCCGTAGGCGCAAGTTGTTAGGCATTTTTTGCAGATGCCATTAAAACATCCATAGAGCCTTTCGAACTTTCTAGGCTAAATGGCTGAGTTAAATTAACTGTATTAAAGCCGGCACTCTCTAATGCAGATTGTACTCTTCTATTTGTAAGGCCTGTGCGACTACCTTCTTCTTGTGCTAGCCAGTCCCATTGAACAAAAATACCATTTTTAGTTAATAATGATTTCAGTAAAATTAACGTACTTTCGTAATTTGGTAGAAAGCTACATACAGATGAGGCGACTATTAAGTCGAACTTATCATGAAGTAGATGATTGGTACGAATGCTCTCTTTAGACAAAAAAGTTGAAAGAGTAGATACATTTATAAGCTTTTTATCATTAAGAACGTCAATCATTTTTTGCGATGAATCTAAAGCAACTATTTGATTTGCGACTGGTGATAACTTTTCTGTTAAAAGGCCAGTACCACAACCAAAATCTAAAATATTTATATTGTTGAAATTAACAACATCGCTTAATGTTTCGAATGCATTTTCGGCATATGCCTTTGCATCTTTATTAGCATCCCAATCAAATGCGTATTCATCCCAGCTATCACTCACTGATAATACCCCATGCTAAGAGTCCGTTTCTGCACCTTATTATGCGCTGAATTAGTTAAAAGAAACTGTTTTGAAATGTGGATTATCAACACATACTTTCAATATTGAAATATCGTCTAATACAACTAGGCTCTCAGCACCTTTAAGATCAACCTTGATACACTCTACCCTATTTTCATTTAGTGCCGTATCAAGAGCAATACACTCAATTACGATGCCAGACTTCATCGTCAATTCTATAGGGTATCGAAAGGTACACACTATTTCTATGTAGTCATACTGATCACAGGGAATCATTACATACACCTTCCAGAAGCTTTAGGATAACACCTTGCGAACGAGTCCAACCCTGCGTGTCTTTGCTGGGTGATCATTGAGCAACTTATAGATTTATTTTCAGTGAGAACCATGGCTATAATCCAAATATGTTAAATATAACTGCAACTAAAAATTATCCAAGTAACGCAACGAAAGGCATTGCAAACAATGAAATCAATGAGAAGCCGAATACCTGTGATATAGAAAGAGTTTAAGCTAAGGCTCGCTTTATCTTTTGTTAAATACCCACATGCTATAAGCACTTCCTTCGAAGCCTTTATCAAGTTCACTATCTATGAATGATAGCTTAGAAACATCTGCCGCCTGCTCGCCGACTCGATAAGAGTCTGCAGAGAAAATATGCATATGATGAACATTCTTAAACTCTTTTTTCAGCAAACTTTCTAGCTCACCATTTTGAGAATTAAAGTGGGTAAAATTTTTGTCTAGGACAGCTTTATTGGTACCATAAATGTTATGGAAATTTTCATTGATATCAATCACGAACATCACGCCATCATCGGCCATGACGCGTGAAATTTCCTCAGATGTTTTTTTAATGTTGGGCTCTCCACCGACTGCTGAAAATAGCCCTGAACAAAGTACAATATCAAACTGTTTATTTTCATAAGGCATGTCTAACACAGAGCCAACTTGAAAATTCATTGAAGAGGGAGACAGCTCTTGGCACAGCGATATCGCTTTCTCATTAATATCAATGCCATAACAGTTTTTGGGCTTAACCCTTAGTTCCGTAAACATACGTGTTTTATCACCATTGCCGCAGCCAGCCTCTAGTACCTTATACTCAGATAAATGTGTTTTCTTCAACGCCAACAAAATTCCGATAATATACTTATTCACACGGTAGTTATTAAAGATCTTATATAAATCAATATTACTGAGAAGGGTGGAATCTTCATGCCTGTAATCATATTCTTGCAACATAATCTCCTTAGTGAAATTTCAAAAAATTGATATTAAATACGTGATGCTGAACTTTAAGCTACTTGGTACGATAAAACACTATTTTGTACAAACGGCTCAAATACTTTTTTTTATGCCCTTTTGTTACTTAATTACTTTGTAGACAACTTGAGAGTTAACATCCCACAACACTTTTTGAATAATGTCTTTTTGGGCGATGGTGTATTCTGGCGTACAGATATTTCCTTTGGTATTGTCATCTAGTTTTCTACTTATTCTTAGCTCGTTACCATCAATTTCATAGCTTGATTGGTAAAAAATATCAGCATTTTCAATTGTCGTATTTTCTGGTGTGGCAATGATCTCAATGTTGTCGGGGAATCGGTAGGTATAAGACTCTTCTGAACTAGCCGCGCTACAGGCAATATCTACTGCCTCGTTTTGTTGCGAGACATCTAGTAAGCTAAAAATAGACAGTTGGGTTGGCACTACAGGTCTAATTACGAAGGCTGCTAGGCCGTATAGGGGGATTTGTTTTGGGATGTTGAAATCAATTTTATAATTGAAGTTGTCTTTCATCGGTGTGGGGTCATCTTTTGTAAGTGAGCCAAAACCCTCATAACCACTGTGAGAGAATATATTTTTGAGCCACTCTTTTTCACTATCTGGGGTCGCGTATCTAAACCCTGATCGAGTATATGCTGCATTTATTCCGTCTAAGTTAATTTCTGCCGTACCTTTAGCATTACCTTTTTCATCGACATTAATAATGCTCGTTATCTTTTGTGAGTCCCGCTTAGAGTTGGTCGGTGTTTTTGCTCCTTTTTCATATGCATCAACTAACAAAACAGGCTTATCTTGTATTGAAAATGGGATTAAGCCAAATGGTACTGTTTGACTGGTTGCATCAACAAAAATATCAAAATCGGGGAGGTAGTTAATGACGTGATTGACAGCAGTAACCGTTGGTGTTGCAGGAAGAGAATAGATTGATCCTGAGTTGATTAACGCTTGTGTACTGTTGATGCCCTCTGCACTAAGTAAAGCCTGTAAAATGGTGGCCTGATCTTTACAGTCACCCATTCGGTTATCAAGAATAAAATCGGTATCATGCGGGACAACCGCGCCTACACCGATACAATTTCCTGCATAAGTAATATTTTGAGCGACCCACTCATAAAGTAATCGAGCTTTCTCTCTAGAGTCTGTTTCTTTACCAATAATTTCTTTGGCTAATGCGCGTATATGTGGGGTGACAGTTGCTTTGGGCAGCGCCCTATCCGCATAGGCTAGTACGATCTCTTTGTATGAGGAGAAAGTCGAATAAATAAAACCAGGATAAGTTTCGGTGTCCCATACACTGAAGTCTTCTCGTTTCTCTTTCTGAGGTTTCGGGTTAGCGTATTCCCAAGTGTAAATAATTCTATTGTCTTGTTGTAATACTGATTCTTTGAAGTCCCTGATTTGATATGTTGCTTCTAAATCAGCCGGAACGTTGAGGGTCACTTTGACATCATCAAATGCGTATGATGTTGGGAAGCTATCCAGAATACTAAAGTGCCCTGGGAACATAGGCTCTGTCGTCGTGATGGTATATGCATAGGATAGGGTATCACCGACCTCTACGTCCGGAAAAACAATAGTTAATGTTGTTCGGTCTGAATATACCGGGCCTTTGTTATCTCTGCCTGAGTTTACGTTTTGCTGATAGTTAGTTTCTGGTGTATCAACACGCATACCATCAGCTTTTAGGTTGTATGCTTCGTGAACTTCTAGCTTTTCAATACTTGTGCTGTAACTAACCTTGGTTGACTTGATATTCTGTATTGCACTTTCATCGATAACCTTTGTCGCAAGATCAAAGTGTGTGGTGTGCGTCAAATCATCATTTACGTAGTAATGAACATGATACTTAGCTGATCGAGAAAAGATATCCGCAAGCTCATCATCAGTATTTGCGTTGGCGACGATTGAGTTGAAAGAGAACACGACGAATAGAAAAAATGTTAAATAAGTGGTGGGCACCTGAAATTCCTTTTAAAACAAAAATGAGCGTTTGATTGAGTTATTCTAGCTTGAGACTCAATAACTTGAAAGAACCTTATTGCTTGATACGTTTCTGGAAAAGGTGTCCAATCTATTTAGTTGATGTGTTGAAGAGTGCGGCCCTGAATGACACTCACTAAAAGTAAATTAGATAACTCCGCCAGCTAAAATTTAAGCAGGTTAGAATTTAGGAGGGGGTACTACGAGTGGAGTCAATGCTTTGGGTCTTCCGAGAAATGTAGAGAGACGCCCAACATATTTTTTACTAAACCATTATTCGATGTGGTTGAGGCAAACTCTGCTCGCAGAGTCATGCACCGGAAAGAATTCCGACCTACGCAGCTAAGTGTTATAATTACCGGAGTTTTAAAAAACCACTATCGCACACTTATTTCTCTGGGATGGATATTACCTTGAATGATGAGATCAATTACAAAACTAACCCTCTGCACGGTCTCAGTTTAAACAACTTGTTGGCTGAGCTGGTGGATCACTATGGTTTTGATATTCTTTTTGCCTACTTAAATATCAATTGTTTTAATACGAATCCAAGTATTGAGTCCAGTATAAAATTCCTCAAAAAAACAGATTGGGCACGTGAAAAAGTTGAAGCTTTTTATTTGTATCAATTTAAAAATTTACCCAGAGCGTCTTACGAGCAGTTTCAAGTTCCGCCTAGAGATCGCATCGTGCCAGAAGATCAAGCGCCGGGGGAACCTGCAGTATTAAGTCTAGAAGATGCGGAAAGGCTGCGTGAAAAACGCGCCAAGGAAGCAGCGGCATATAATTCAGGTTCGGGTAAGAATTATGGTGCGCAGCGAAACGGTCGGCATTCTAACAGTCGCGACTATGATGACGCTCGGAAGCGTGATCGAAAATCGTCAGATTCTTCAAGTACCTCTGCTGATACTGGCTCAGATCCATGGGGAAAGTGGCGATAACTGAATATCGCTGGTGTAGAGGCCGCATCAAGGCATGCCTCTGACTTACTTATCGATTTTTCATTCTCTGACGCAGCTTTCTCTTTTTTTCGGGGGAGAGGTTTCTGAATTTTTTTCGTAGCTTTTGTCTTTGCTTGGGCGAAAGTTGTTTGAATCTATTCATATTACGTTTAAGTTTTTGGCGTTTCTTGGGTGAAAACTGGCGAAACTGACGCATTTTTCGATTGAGCTGTGCTCGTTTTTC
Source organism: uncultured Oleiphilus sp. (assembly GCA_913020495.1). Taxonomy (GTDB): domain Bacteria; phylum Pseudomonadota; class Gammaproteobacteria; order Pseudomonadales; family Oleiphilaceae; genus PZPK01. The sequence goes on along the minus strand of CAJWBJ010000075.1, from coordinate 426 downwards.
GGGCGATAACTTCTGCCACTCTACAAAGCGATCTTGAGACCGTCGTTGCTTTTCTGCATCCATCGTTAGCCACCGCTGTGCGCCAGTGATGAGTGCTGTTTGTTTTTCCTGATCAAATTGAGACCACTCAGGCTGGAATGGCGCGAGTAGTTCTTGAGTTTCAGCAGGTAGTGCCTTCCAATCACTAGCGAGTATATACGGAGAGAAAGTCGATAGCATGCTTATGAATAACATTGGTAAATATGTTTTCATTATTGTGCCTCCTGAGTTTTTTTCAGGGGTTTTGGTTCAGTATTTTCTGGTGTATGAGGCTCTACTTCCAGCGATTCAAAGTTGATGCTTTCAAGGTCGAGCGCCGTCGTAATTTCGCCGTCCTGTTCGACACTATTTGCTAAAAATAAGAAAAAAGCTTCTTGTTTTAATAAT
>CAJWBJ010000074.1 GCA_913020495.1 uncultured Oleiphilus sp. | reverse complement strand
TGAGCAACAATACCGACCATACTAGAGCTGATTAAGAAAGGTTCAACCCCCATATCCATTAGTCGCGTGATGGACCCAACAGCACTATTGGTATGTAAAGTAGACAATACAAGGTGCCCCGTTAAACTTGCCTGAACTGCAATTTCAGCAGTCTCAATATCTCGTATTTCACCAATCATCACAACATCAGGGTCTTGTCGCAGAATAGCACGCAAACCTCGGGCGAAGGTCATATCCACTTTCGTATTCACTTGTGTTTGCCCAATACCCGGCAAGTTATACTCAATAGGATCTTCAACAGTTAAAATGTTTCGACTTCGATCATTAATTTGAGATAAGCCAGCATATAACGTGGTTGTTTTACCAGAGCCTGTAGGCCCGGTTACCAAGAGAATTCCATGAGGTCGGTAAATTACGTCTTTCAGTTCTTTTAAGTCTCGTTCGGCGATCCCTAAATAATCTAAAGATAGTCGCCCTGCATTTTTATCCAATAAACGCAGTACTATTCGTTCTCCACTAGAAGATGGCATTGTTGAAACCCGTACATCAACTTCACGCCCCCCTACCCTAAGAGAAATTCGACCATCTTGCGGTATACGCTTTTCAGCGATATCAAGTTTCGCCATAACTTTTATTCGAGAAACCAATAAAGGAGCCAAAGCACGCTTAGGCTTTACAACTTCTCTTAATATGCCATCAACCCTAAAACGAACAATTAATTGCTTCTCAAATGTTTCAATATGAATATCTGAAGCTTCGCTTTTAACAGCTTCAGTTAAAATCGCATTTATCAAACGAATAATAGGCGCGTCATCTTCTTGTTCAAGCAAATCTTCAGTCTCAGGAACCGAGTTGGCCAAGCTAGCCAAGTCCATGTCATCCCCCAGACCTTCAACCATCTGCATCGCCTCAGCAGAGTCATTCTGATATGCCATTCCAAGCGCGGTTTCAAATTCTTCTTCGTCCACCTGCTGAAATACAACTTGACCTAGCGTCAGACGATTAACTTCAGAAAAAGCCTGAGGCGTAAGCCCGGGGCGATATAAAATTTGATATTGATCATTCTCTTTTAAAAGCACTACACCTTGTTTTTTTGCAAATACAAACGGTAGGCGTTCAAATGGAATGACTACAGAATTTTGGTCTGATTCAGTCTCGGTGTTCAAAGAAAACACTCCTAGAGTATACGTTTTGCATAAATTGAGCTTTTAGTTATTTTCTACTCATAAGTTTATATCTTTTAGATCTAGCTATTGTATGGCCTTAAAGAATCAAACAATAGGTCATTTAATTAAATCATTTTAATTAATATCTATTTTGTTAAAGAAGTCCGGATATATCATTTATCCTTTATCATAGAAGATAATATGAACTCGGCACACTCGCAGCATTATCAAACGATGTGCTATATTTAAAATGCAACCATTAAATAACAGCTGTAAAAATCAAACTAACAATAGGGGCGTTATGTAAGTACGCACCTTTCAATGACTGTCTTGTGTGATTAATTACTTCAAGTATACACATAAAGCGAAAGGTTAATGGCTATGATACTCTCCCGTCTTCCAATTTTATGTGCTTTGCTATTATGTATAGCCGTTGCTGGTGGCATTTATTGGCAAGTCATTCCGTTGTTTCAAACAAACAATAGCACACAGACTATTGCAAATACTGGCGTAAACTTACCCGCGAAAGCAGCCATCAAGAAAGACTACAATATTGCTAGCTTTAAACTCTTTGGTGATGCAGATTTAAAACAAGCACCGATAACAGCAGAACAAAAAAAATTACCTAAAACCAGATTAAAACTTACTTTAACTGGCGTACTTGTTAATCCTTCAAGTCAAAGTGCCGGCGCTTTAATTGTCGGGCCTGATAAACAAACGCAACACTATAAAATCAATGACAAACTTCCTGGCGGCGCAACATTAAAACAAGTATTTCCCGACAGAGTAGTTGTAAACCGTAATGGGCGTCTTGAAAATCTATACTTCACCGAAATAGCATCAACAGGCATTGAGCGGGTTAGCGCTTATGAAGAACCAGAAGACACGGTAAAACCCGCACAACCTCACCCTCAAGCCACACAAAATAACAGAGCCAATGGTCTCAGTTCTGCTCGAAACCAAAGCATCAAGGATCGTTTGAGCAAACTAAAAAAACGTCTTCTAAAGAATAAATAATTGAGGCCTATGTGATTTTATTGTCCAAACATCCTCTCTTTACATTTCTATTTTTAAGCTGCCTAACATTTAGCACAATATCGCTGGAATTAAATGATGAGTTATTTGCTTTTATCCAGAAGCGCTTCGGTATTGAAGCCGTTGATCGCCTCCATCAATGGGAAAAAATCGCTAATTTAAAACAAACTATCAGCAATGCAAACAAACTAAAACTTGTGAACTCCTTTTTCAATCAGGCTAAATTTATTCCTGACATTAAACACTGGGGGAAAGAAGATTATTGGGCAACACCACTGGAATTACTTGCTACTAATGGTGGTGATTGTGAGGATTACTCCATTGCCAAGTACTTTACCTTGCGTGAAATGGGAGTCCCGATAGAAAAAATGAAGATAACTTATGTCAAAGCAGTCAAACTCAACCAAGCTCATATGGTACTTGCTTTTTACCCTGAACCAGGCGCTGAACCACTTATTCTAGATAACCTTATCAATGATATTAAGCCGGCCTCGAAACGCACTGACTTAGTACCTGTATATAGTTTTAACGGTGAAGGTTTATGGCTTTCAAAACTTCGAGGCCAAGAAGGTAAACGAATTGGTGGCGCAGATAAACTTAAGAACTGGCAAGAACTATTAACCCGACACCATAGTTTGATGGAATAGATCTAAAAAAATTAATTCCTCACTTTATAAATTCAGATATAAGTTGATCTACAACTCCTTCGGCTTTTAGTTTTTCCAAGGTAGAATCAAATTTAACGACAAACTCTTTACCGCCCTCTACTTTTTTAGGAATGATTAAGTGGTGACCAATATCTACAAATACTTTATCCGAGACCTTAAAATGTTTTGTTTCAAAGCCTTCTTGAACTAACACAGCAAAACCAGACGTTTCATTCGTCATCACAAGGTCAACCCTACCTTTATTGAGCATCGCAAAGCAGTTTCTCATTGCTGGTGGTCTGATGAGGTTTATGGTTTGATCGTCGACAATTTTTTTCAAATTAAATAAATTGTAGCCAATTGGTTTACAGACAGTTAAACCAACTAAGTCTTCGTTATTAGTATAAACAAAATTATTCTCTACCTTGCTAAAAAACACCTCTTGAAGGTTATATAGTGGTTGAGAGTAATGCCACTTCCTTTGCCTTTCCTTATTTTTACTGTATGGGTATGTTCCATAATATTTCCCATTATACGTATCTCTAAAACCGCGCTTCCAAGGCAAGAAGGTTATAGTTGTTTGATTTCCCATTTCCTTCATTGTGCGTTGAATGATTTTTGTGGCCAGCCCCTGACCTTCAATCTTTTCACCGACAAAGGGTGGAAAATTCCCAGTTGAGATGGCGTAACCTTCACTATGACAACTTCCAACCCAAAAAAGAAAAAATAAAACTCTGACTAGGTACATGAAAACCTCGAAAAGATGAACTAATATCAAAAATTATAGTACATCTTTTAAAATAACCACATTTGGAATGTTATATCTTCTCTGCGGCACCAAATTGATGAAATAGTTGTAAGTAATAAAAACATTTCAATATTTCAAATTAATTGACCACTAAAATTAGACTCATAACTTGAAAGCACACTATATTAAGTTACAAGTTCTAATAAATTATCGTTACCCTTGTTTGAAGCAGCTTAGGAATTTAAGAAAATGGAAAAGAAACGTCCTTTGAGTATTGTTGATAATGGTTTTTTAATCACAGAAACTAACAATAGCCCTAAACATATTGCAGGTTTACAGATTTACAAGAAACCTGAGAAATGCTCCAAAAACTTCGTTAAAAATTTATTTAACAAATGGTCAAAAGTTGATGCAGTCTGCGCGCCCTACAACCTTATACTAAATGCTAACAACCCACTTTCCCCTTACTGGCTTGAGTCAAAACAATTTAAAGCTAAAGAACATGTTGAATTTCTTGCACTTAAAAATGGAACGCGAACAGACCTTAATGAGTTAGTATCTCAAATGCATGAAGCAAAACTAGACAAGTCAAAACCACTTTGGCGCTGCTGTTTTATTGATGGCTTAACTAAAGACCGGTTCGCTATATATTTTAGCTTTCACCATAGCGTTCTAGATGGTATTTCTGCTGGAAAAATGATGGAGCGGAGTTTAAGCTCCAAAGCAACAGAACTAGGACGCCCTCCCTTTTGGGCAATGAAAGACAACCCATATAATAAAAAATCAAGCAAAGCAAAACCAAGCTTTAAAGATAAGCTATATGCGACCGCATCTGGGAATGCAAAAGCGCTCTATGGTTTATCTCGTATATCAACTCAAATTTGCTTAGAAGCCGTCGGCCTCACAAAAAACGCAATTTCTTTACCTTTTACTGCCACACCAGCCCCACTCACAGGGAGCGTTACCTCAAAACGCACATTTACAACATCATCTTTACCCATGGATAGAGTAAATCACTTACGAAAAATTACTCGAAACACCTTAAATCATATTGCGTTAGCCTGTTTAGACGGTGCGTTACATCGCTACCTTGAGCATATCGGACACCCATTAAATGGAACGTTAACAATCACCATGCCGGTTAGTCTGCGCAAAGAAGATGCAAAAGTTGGCGGAAACCAAATAGGCTTGGTCGCAGCACAATTAGCCCCAAAAACAGACGACCCCATTATTCGATTACGAGAGATCGGTGTTTCTCTGCAAGCGGTACGAAATCAAATAGATGACTCACCTGCGGTGAGTATTCAAGCATATTCTCTAGTCACCAATGGTTTTGCTCAATTGTTTGATGCAGTGAATGCAGCATCTTATATTCCAGCGCTGTCCCATACGATTGTATCGAATGTGCCAGGCCCGAAAAGCACATTATTCTTAGAAGGAGCTGAATTAATAGGCTGGTATCCAGTAAGCACATTAGGTCCAGGCCATCGCCTTAACGTCACCATGTTTTCATACAACGGGAAATTAGACTTCGGCATAATCGGTGCTTCAGATTTTTTACCTGACCTGAATATACTCGGTGGTTTCATTTTTGAGGAATTCGAAGAGCTCGAAAAAGCAGTTATGTCACCCGACATGGGTACCACTCTGCTGGAAAAAAAACGTTTAACGATAACTCCATGTTAGATTATATATAAAGAACAGCTAAAAATTTTGCAAAAAAAAGCGATGAGTTGATGCCGAAATATCAACTCATCGCATTAAAATAGAGCTTTGTAGGTAAGCCCTAGGTAGAAATCAGTACAGATTTGGAAATAAAGTAGCTTGAACAAAAAGGCCTGAAGTTTTTTGCTCAAGGTACGTTTTCCCGATGAGAAGTATATTAGTAATGAAGCAGGCGTAATTTGATCGTCCAAAAGGATTAATCCTAGGCGTACTTGACTAAATATGTGAAATTCATCACAAAAAATAACACACAATTCTAACTAGTTGTATATTCAACCTTTCATGTAGGAATGTCCTACATAAGATCCAATCTTCCAGTGTAACAATATGTACACAAGAGTTTAAAAGCTAATAATAAAAATCATAATGACAAGGTCGTTTATTTCTATCGTTAAACGCCCTCGTGATTAAAGTGAACGATCTGGAGAGAACATGGAAGGAATAAAAAAAATCGCACTTGTTTCCGCTATTACAGCAAGCTCTACCGGAGCCTTAGCTGAACTAAAATATCTTGATGATTCGGCATTAAGCCAAGTAACCGGTCAAGCAGGCTTAACCATTGATATCGAAACAAAACGTCATATGGGTGAGTTCGCATATAAAGACGGCGGATATTTCCTTTTCCAGAACTTTGGCTTTGGTGGCAGCACTTCCGCCGAAGAGCTTGCGTTCTCTGGTGGGCATGGCTTTTTTGACAACCGGCGTTATGAGCTGGATGTTGCTGGTGATGGTTCCACTCCCGGAGATAATCAGTTTGATTATGGTTTTTCCCATATGATTGATTATGCAAAGGTTCATACGGATTCAGGCAATACCGACGCCGGAATGTTACTCGCTGCAGGAATTACAACTGGTATCCCCATCGATGAGACAACCGGTTTAGAAATTGATACAGAGAGAACCTACGGTGATGGCGACTTGGTCATTCATTTTACTTATACCGATGCCTGGCAAAAAGGTGGTGGTCTTGAAGCCTACCAAACCACCGGCGGTGATGATGGCTTTGGTGGCACCGCAACACTCGATACCTTAAGTTATGCCGGCGCAAGAGATATTATCACGCGCGCTGCTGATTGGAACATTTACTACGAAGCCTTGGGCTTGGCCAGTTCGGATTACGAAGTGGGTTCTAAAGGCCTTTTCAATTCATCGCCTGATACCACTGTCTTAATATCAGACTTAAATATGAATGGTTATGCAAATTCATGGGACATCCACCTAGAAAATCATGGCAACGGTTTTGGCGCAGATGGCTCAGGGCGTGATGGCGTTGCAAACACTGGCGGTGGCGATTCAAAAATTAATATTGATATGTTTTATAATGTCACCGACTTAGATGTTTATATCGATATTGCAGGCTATCAAATTACCGACCTCAAGATTCATAATCTGCGTGGGGATCTTGGTACTATGAATCGAAATTCGACCGATACCGGCTATACCTCTTCATTTGGTATGGCTCACGTTAAAGCGCAGGTATATGCGGTTAAAGATACTGTATTGAACTTAAATAGTGGGTCGCCAACTCATTCCTGGGATGACGGTATTGCTATTGACGCTCAATTTAAAGGAGACGTTGACATCGGTGCGCTCTCCTTTGGAGACACCGGCACATCTATAGGAGAACTATATTATACCGACATTCAGGCGACGAGGAATTGGGTTATTTCTGCTCATTAACCTCCTGATTAATTTTACGTAATTGTAGTGCCAAGGATGGCGCTACTCCTTACCCCAACAATACTTCTCATTCGCTATATTGAGAAAAAGTCAGAACGATTAACCAATAAGCCTCAAGCACAATTCAAACTTTTAACTCATTTGATTATTAGTATTTAGTCTAATAAACACCATATACCGTCAGGTCTATAAGACTATACTTAGAGTATGTGAATACCTCGCTCATATTATTCTTCGACTGCAAGGAGAAATGTTATGAAACGTCTTTATTATCTAACGAAAAGTATTAACTGCGCAGAAGAAATTTCTAATTCGCTTCACCAACAAGGGGTAACAGATTGGAATTTTCATATTATTAGCAAAAACAAACAAGATATTGAACAACACCACTTACATAAGGCGAGTTACTTCTTTCATGAACGTGACGGCTATCGAATGGCTGAACGTGGTGCCATCATAGGTGTATTAGCAGGATTATGTGCCGCTGTTGGTTTCTTAATGGCAACACCCGAAATTTCGGCTAATTACAGATTGATTTCAATGATTTCGCTTGGTTTTGTCACCATGATCTTGATCGCTTTCGGCATTGGATTTGGAGCAATCTACGGACTTGATTTTGAAAACATCAAAATTAAACGCTTTCATAACCAATTAGAGACAGGTGAATACTTATTAATGATCGATATTAAAAAGGAGGACTCTAGTAAAATCAGAACATTATTATCTGAACATCAAGATGTGAGGGAGGCTGGAGAAGATCAAACCTTCGTCAACCCATTTGAAATACCGGCATAATTTGGTAGATAGTTTTCTAGCGCGGCAACAAGCCGCACTAGAACTTCAAACTTGCACTTATCACTTTTGCAGGGATTCAGAGAGTTGACCTGATTTTCAACAATCTATTCATCCTCAAAATTAATGCTCTCAACACATTTTGAGTCGTTGTGGTGATCGACAAGACAAAAAAATAAACATCCCTACTTAGTAAAGTATCTAAATCACTTACCATCTTTATATTTCAGATCATGTTTAATTTTCCTATCATTTGCATTGCTTAATACTGTTATACGCTGTTCAGGCGTTGCACTTCCCCACTGAAGAATCTCATCAAGACTGCGGAAGCAGCCAAGGCAAATATCAGACTCATCAAGACAACAGTTTCGAATACAAGGCGAATCTATATTTTTCACTCCACCCTCCCTTAATCAACCAGACCATCTAGGTGTTTTTTTACACTTCGGGCAAGTGCATCTAGGTTATAGCCCCCTTCTAACAAAGAAACTATACGCCCTTGTGATAACTTAAGTGCCTCGTTCTTAATAAATTCCGTCACCCACAAGTAATCCTCATCAGATAAGTTAAGACCTCCTAAAGGGTCATCAATATGAGCGTCAAAACCTGCTGAAATAAAAATCATTTCAGGCTGATGGTGATGTAAAGCAGTAATCCATTGCGACTCAATTGCAGATCGAAAAATACTACCATCACTTCCTTCTGAAAGCGGGGTCAAACAAACATTAGGCCGGACCACTTGATCATATCGGCCAGGATAAAAAGGATATTGAAAGCTTGAGCACACCAGAACTTCAGGTCTATCCTGAAATATTTCTACTGTGCCATTACCATGATGAACATCAAAATCCAAAATAGCGACCCTCGACATACCTGAAGACAAAGCCCGCTGCGCCGCCAAAGCAACATTGTTGAATATACAAAACCCCATTGAAGTCGTCGACTCCGCATGATGACCCGGTGGGCGAACAGCACAAAAAGCATTATCGGCCCGTTTCTCAATCACTTCATCCGTAGCATAAACAGCTGCACCCGCAGCATAAAGAGCCGCGTCGATAGTATTAGGATTCATACTTGTATCCCCATCAATAAAAACAACGCCTTCTTTAGGCGACATTTCCATCAATGCTTTGACATGATGCTGAGGATGAATAGGGCTTAGTTGTTCAATGTCCAGTTTGGGTGCTGTAACGAAACTCAAGTTACCATTCCAATCATTAGCGTTGACCATCTTTTCAATGACTCTGAGTCTATCAGGTGATTCTGGATGGCCCTTGCCCATATCATGAAGCTGACAATGAGGATGACTGAGATAAAGAGAACTCATGAATTTGCACTCCTTGGTATATAGTACAAGTATTCACCTAATTATTTATTATGGCCACAAATTATTGCCAATTTACAGTTGTTCAAAAGCATCCAGCATCCGACGATTTTCCAGTCTTAGATTTTATGTAATATACTTAAAGGCAACAAATAACCACTTATGCAGGTCTATGAAACTCATTTACACACACGACAACCCATTTTTTGTTTTTAATATTCGTAATATTTTAGAAAACAACAATATAAAGTGCGAAGTTAGAAATGACATTTTATCATCGGCTGCGGGAGAGGTTCCGCCGACAGATGTTTGGCCAGAAATTTGGGTATTACACGAGAAAGATTATCAGAAAGCAGAAGAATTAGTAAAATTAGCGATACATGGAGACACCAAAGCAACCTCATGGTTTTGCCAGAATTGCAATGAGACAAACCCGCCTGCTTTTGAGCTGTGCTGGTGCTGCGGAAAAGATCATAAAACAAAATAGGATGGGATATTACTGACTTTACTAGCGCGTCATCTTCTTCACAAAAACAACCACAAATAAAGCTAAAGTGAAGCTACCAATAAATGCCTCCACTGCTGCAAAGACCCTCGTCCAGCCAGCAGGAGAAAGATCCCCATAACCTAGGGTTGTAAACGTCACAACACTAAAATAAAGCGAGTTAAAAAAATTATTAAGATTTTCCAGCCAGGTATTCGCCATCTCAAAACTGATGCGTGCCGAGCCATCAGTGATTCCAAATATAAAAAATAGTAGCGCAAAGCTAAAAATAGTTATTAAGGAGAATATAACGACACGAGACGGGTCTTCACCATATCCGCAAAACAGATCAACTAACTTTGACAGGATTCGTTTTGAATCATAACGCGGTAATTGATAGCGACGCATAACCATTTCACGCTGAAAAAAGTGACCGGATAACTCAAATAAACCTTGTGATTCAGTGACTCGTCGAAGGTTTCGATATATTTCTTCTGACTGCTCAAAAAGATCAAGCTTCTCATTTTTTGCTAGATATTGATCAGCTTGAGTTTCTTGCAAGATCCTTTCACCCCAAACAATATTATCCATCTTTGTATTTTGTAATTGAGTACCTAACAAATTAACATCTTTCAATGTGGCGCAGTTAAGATTTGCATGCTCTAAGTTGGCTTTCATAAGCGAACTGCCACTAAAATCCATATGGAATATATGTGCCTCTCGCAGGTCACAATGGTAGAGGTCGGAATGTATGAGTTGATATCCATTTTTATTGCCGTGATTGACCAAATCAATGCCACGTAGACAACAACCTTGCAGACAAAAACCAACCATTGCTACACCCGATCTGGCACGCTTCTCCAAACGCTCAATCAAATCCGGTTGATTCTTTTTTTGGCTACTGTCATGCCAGTAACATAAACCTTCAAATTCAGGTTCGTGCTGGCAATGCTCTCCATTTGGGCCTTCGTAGCGACATATTGTATCTGCCATTCTATTCCCCAATTTACTTATTGCTATACATAGAATAGTTCAATTTTCGAACAAAACTTTCATTAATGTATATAAGATACCCGATGACATATATGCAAAAAATTTATTAGAAATACTGCCTTAACTAGCAATATTACCTGTACCGACTATATTGTGAATCATGGATAAAAAAACAAATCAAAAAATGCTTCAATCAATACACGCCATATATTTAGAAACGTCTAAACAAGGCCCTCTACCTGACAGACCTAGCCAAGCATTTTCAGATAAAATTCTAGACACTATTCATAGCACAAATATATTTGGACCTAACCCTCTAGAAAAAGACGTCACAATTTTATTATCTGACTTACGTGGATTTACGGCGATGTCAGAAAACTATAGCCCTTTGGAAGTCATTGACCTTCTGAACCGGTATTTTTCAGAAATGTCTGAAGTTATCGAGCAGTATGGCGGGACCATTGATAAATTCATGGGTGACGCAATCATGGTCGTGTTTGGGTCGCCGGAAGTTCGTAGCGATGACCTTGAACGCACGCTCGCCTGTGCCATCCAAATGCAAATTCGATTAACAAAAATCAATGAGCAAAATAAGCACTTAGGCTACCCGCCTCTTTACATGGGTATTGGTATAAACACCGGAAAAGTCGTTGCAGGAAAACTAGGCTCTGATTTGTATAGCGAATACACGGTTATTGGCGACCACGTCAACCTCGCATCTCGCGTCGAGTCCTACAGTTTACGAGGTCAAATTCTAATCAGTGAGCATACCTTTGAGCTCGCAAATAAATTCGTTAAAACAGGGCAAGTAAACACCTTGCAGGTAAAAGGGAAAAAGAAACCTGTCAAAATGTACGAACTGCTTTCAACTTCTCGCCCCACCCTACTTGAAGTACCTCCTAGAGAGGGTCGGAAAAGCCCTCGCATAGACATAAATATGCCCTTGAGCTTTCAGATGATTCAAGGGAAAGTAATCGCCGATGCGTTATATCAAGGTGAAATTATAGATATGGGTTATGGAGGGATGTATATTTCAAGTGGCGAAAAAATTGAGCTTTTTTCAGAAATAAAATTCCCTTTATCATTATCGCTTTCAGCCAATATTCAAAGTGATGTTTATGCAAAAGTAATCCGAATAAACCCACGTGATGATTATTTTCACTACCACTTGGAATTTAGTAGCATTTCACATGAAGCTGAAGAAGCGATCAAACATTACATTAATCGTATTATTGAAGGTTCTTAATCAACTATACATTTGGTAAGCCACGCCATACCTGCCCTAAATACGCGGTATGACATGGTTATTTGGTCAACCTAATGTCATGCAAAGCTCTATTTCGCTATAAATCATAAACACTCAGCTCTGTCTGGGTAACTTTTGCAGCGCACTTTCCTTAGTAGTTTTATCATTTTTTCATTATAGATCCCTTGTTCTGATAACACTCTTCGGCTACGACTGAACAAATTATCCCAGTAATAAAAGCCCTCTAAAGGAATATCAAACCAATACTTGTCAGGAACAGTGTCTTCATAGGATTTTATAGTACGCACAATCGATGAATGGGAGTCAGCCACAAACTCTCTGGATTTTTGACCGACACCTTCAGGAAATTTCTCCCAACGCGCTACCAGTTGCATAGTCGCCATAGCAAAGGGGTAACGACTAATTCCACCGTTTATACCAAGCCCTTTTTTCATTTCCAAGCCTTCATAAACAACAAGTGGTGCAACCGTCGCATCAACAATTTTAGTATTAAAATTATTAAACATATCTGACAACCCAGACGTCACAGCAACCATGCCAGTTTGCTGATTCAGGTAATCACTTTCTTCTACACCTTCAAGAATACTAATACGTTTACCAACGAGTGACTCTGGCGTCACCCAGCTTCGGTCCGCAAGAAAGCTATGTAAGCCACCTATCAACGAAATACCAAAAATTTCATGCTCACCGTTAGTCATAAACTGCTGCGCTTCGGTTGAAGCAAGGGTTTGTATCGCAATGCCAAGGTGTTTGTAATCTGGGATTGCACCAACGGCATTGATGCTTCCGGTAAAATGATTGTATTTACGTGCACGAAAGTCTGGTAGGTTAACTAAATCACAAGCACCTGATTCATACTGCTCTGCCGCTTCCTGCTCATCAATAAAATATTGGGTCTTAAATTCAATCCCCCACCTAAGCGCTTTTATTTTATAATCATCAACCATTTCTTTGGCGGGCCCACTGGCTCCGAGCACATCAAATACACACCAGTTAATTTTAGTTGTGTCAGATGACTGAGCACTACTTACAAATGACATTAAGCAGCTAACCACTGCTGTTATGAATTTAATTTTTTTCATATCAACCGTTCCTTATTACAGATGAAAACGAATATCAGACCTTCCTATAAATAGGGCTTAGTATTTAACCTGTTTTTGTAAACATTGATAAACAATACAATGAAAGATTAAATATCTACATCAAAAGGCGTGATTAACACGCCTTTTGATGGTTTCCTACCTAATGACTAAGAATTAATTCTAAGACTTCAGCACCGATATTTTGATGGACTAACGTAGTTGGGTGATATTCATCCCAAGATAAAAAGCCACTAGCCACAGGGAAATCAATACACTCAGGGTTAATAACCAAGCCGTTTAAGGTATAAATACAGGGTGTATCAATATTTGTGTAACCAAAGTCTTCAGCGTTATCTATCTGATTTGCATAGGATGAAAATAGGTCGAACTCAATAATATCAATACCTGTTTGTCTTTCAATTTTGGCAACTCTTTTAGCAAGGAGTTTATTGAATTTAACACTTAAACGTGTGGCAACTTTAGGTAAACGTTTTATTCTTTTTTCTTGTCTAGCAGTTGTGGCTAGCGCTAAAGTTTGCTCTGTCATTATATCAATGATTGGCAAGACTCCCTGGTCTGCAGCATTCACAATGAGAATATGTTGCGCACCTGCAGCGATTAATTTTCTGATTTGTGCTTCTTCAGCATCTACTGCTGCTTTGATACTATTTTTTGCTGCCTGAACAGCCGCTTTACGCTCTTCTTTAGTTTCTGCCAGCACTCCAGCAACTCTCATAGTAAAAGCGTTTAGAATATCTTGTGCGCCAATAGAGAATGAATACAAAGTGTCAGAGGATACTTCCCCACCATGCTCAAAAAGAAAGGAGTTAATCTGAGTAGGCAAATTTAAATCAAGCGTTGACTCATCACCATCTGTATCGACAGCCGTAGCAGTCGCAGTTGAGTAATTATTACCATGCGGAATGCCTGGAATAAGGTGCAATGACGGAGTAAGTGGGTAACCCAATCCGGCAGCTACTATTTCAGCGGCATTAGGTCCATTAGTAAAACGTTCTGGAATAGATGGGTCACCTGAAAATGCCTGAATATTGCCATTATCCATTAGGCTATCACCGAAAACGTAGCCATTACTAAAATCTGCAGCATTCACACTGAACGATAAACCCACAGCAGCAACGAGTGCGCTTACTTTAAAACTATTTGTTTGAAAAAAATTCATTTCATATTTCCTTCCATAGTGATGATTATTTTTATTAAATATGTAAAGCGAAGCCATAATTGCATTTGTAACAAAATGCTTATGTAGGACTGTCTTACAAGACATCGGGAAGAGAGGTAAAATGTTAAGAAGTTGGCATTTGTTCACAATCGTTAGATCATGATTAGCAAGCATTCCCCCAATAACTGCGGCTTAAATCTTTTTATCACAGCGCTCCGCTTATCAGCCGGAATCAAGTTCATTTATAGCTATTTCGATATTAGAACAATAGATTTAGGCTAACAATAAGTAGGCGATTTAAGCGAAATACTATTCAACAACAGAGGCTTGGATGATTAATACCTTAGATTTTGGTTAACAATAAAGCGATTCAACTACGGTTAAACATTGTTATTAGAAGATACCTGTATCAGACCTTGTGTTGAACTTGAAGTAACTTGTTGATTTTCATAAGAGGAAGAGGTTATCGGTGGTGAGTCCAGTTTGATATGAGCTGGTAACGTTAATACAACTTCAGTCCATTCGTTTTCTTTACTCTCAGTTTCGACAGTCCCGTTATGGTGACGCATAATCGTTTGGCAAATACTTAAACCCAAGCCCATTTTTTCAGGAGATTTTTCATCAGAGAAGAAAGGGTCGCTAATAGACTGCAGTGTCTTTCTTGAGATACCAATACCATTATCCCGAAAGCTAATACTCATCGCTTCAGATTGCTCAAAACTAGAAATAGTAATGACACTTTGCTGCTGTGATTTTTTACGAGCCAGAGCATCGCATGAATTTAAAATTAAATTCACGAAAACTTGCGTCAAAGCTGAGGGGTGACAGTCAATCAACTGCGCCTCAGCTATTTGTAAGTTGATCTGTACCTCCGTTTTTTGTAATTCTCGATGACAAAATTTAAGCGCTTTAGCGACTAATTCATCAAGACGAATAGACTCCAACTCATGTTCCGCTTCAGGCTGGGAAAAGCGCCTAAGGTCGGTCACAATATCACTTATTCGTTGATGCTGTGCGTTCGCTTCCTCAAGTGCCTCATTTATGTCTTCATCATCGTTGATGGATTTGGCAAAACCGATGGCCTGAGATGCACTATTAACCGGGTTAATTATCTCATGCAATAAACCTTTCGCCATGTGATTTAAAGCTTTGTATTTTTGTTGTTGAATCAGTTGTTTTTCGGTGGTTTTTAAAGTTTTTAAGGTTTGGCTCAGCACGTCATTTTTTTCATTTAATAAAAACTGCATGGCAAATATATTTCTAAATAGCCAACGACTAAATATCGCTGTCGCGATTGACATCATAAGGCAGTTATAGACAAACCAATTTGATATCATCGAAAAAAACCTTGCTAGCCAATCCCCTTCTGTCGATAGAATTAAAAAAGAAACGCACATAAACGTGATATTGACGGCTTGAATAATCCCAACATGCCGAACAGAGCCCATGCTAATACCAAAAAAAGCTGTATAAAAAAACAAACTAAATATGGGGTCAATACTGCCATCTTGAAGTATAAAATTTCGATATGAAAGAAGCATTATAAGAAAGGTAGTGATATACAGAATTAAGGGCGCACGGTGCCTTATCTTCGGTATTTGATTCAAAAAGACCAAGACCACAAGACTTAACCAATAGAAATACGTTAAGGGATGAAATGTAGACCAGCCAAACTCTTTCGAACCAAGTGCAGCAATCGTCTGAAGAGCCCAGATAAAGGTACCTACAAGCATTAAACCAAGAGTAAAGTCAGCCATGAGTGGCAAAAACTTCGTCTGCATAGACCTTTGATAATATAACTCGTAAGCTTGTTTTTTCTCATCCGAGAGCGCATTTAACTTACTCATGCCATTTAACATTTTCACTGACAAACACCCTCCTGAAGACTGTAAAAATGCAGACGTTTCATATATACAACCAATTCAGGCAAACGTTCAAAACCAAGTTTAATGAGTATGCGTTCTTTATAGGTATGTACCGTTTTATGTGAAACACCCAACTCTTCTGCAATTCGTTTCAGCGGAATATGGTCAGCGATATATTTTGCGACTTCTTGTTCGCGTTCAGATAAAAGTTGAAACAACTCGGTACTAAAATTTTCAACTTTCCATACCTGCGACTTAAGTCTTTCAGATTCATTTCTGTAACGTTCGCCATCGATATACACATGGCCGTTACGGGTATAGTTAAGCGATTTATTTAAATCTTGAAGGGACTGTTTTTTTGATACAACAGATTTAATACCTGAATCAAGATAAATGGCCAGACGATTTTGGCTGATGGCATCATCCACCAACAGAATCACCACCAGAGATGGAATTTTTAATAAGGCCGCTTCTGCAATGGTCAGCCCATCCATATCTTTTAAGTTCTCTTCAATAATCAGGGTTGAGGGCGCAGACATGTCCAATAAACTTAAAGTTTCGACGCCCGTCGATGACTCACCAACAATATCAATATCCTTCTGATTCACCAGATCAAACAAGACGGCATCACGATACAGCCGCTGCTCTACGGTGATAAAAAGTCTAATTTTATTGTCGATATTGAAAGTCACGATAATTAGGTTCTATAGTCTATTGTTATTAAGTACATGCATTTGGAAGCTTAATACTCAATTGAAAACTTTGAGCACTGCCTTCTATTGCTATGTCTAAATCAAGCTTCCGACAAATCAACAACAGTATGAGTAACTCACATTGTTGCTGCAGCATTTGTTCACTGACTTGGGTATGCGCACTGAGAATATGCCGATAAAGCGATAAGTCAGTTCCTACCTTTAATTTAAGGACACTTTCATGCCCCTCATCCAACAACGCCATTGAGCGAAAGTCCAAACCCGATGACATGAGTAATTGCTGCAAACACACCAATATCTCCACATCTAAATACATGCTACATACCGCCTCACTTAGCATGTGTTGAGTTGCCTCTATATCACTTTCACAAAGCTTTCGAATCAAGGCCAAAACAGTTTCTGAAGATGTGGGTAATAACTTGTCTTTTAGCGGTAAAAGCCTTTGTTTCACCTTGTTTGAAAAGTCTAATACCAAGCGAGTTTCAATGTCAGTTTCAAGGCTGGCCCGCAATGATGCCTTACCCGGCGGGAGTGGTGATATCTGATTCAAGCAAGCATAAAAAAATTCCAGCCCCCCTTCTCCACCAAACTTATTTACGACCTCAGTGAGATTTTTTTCAATGTTTAATTTTCGCTCATCCAAAATAAGCTGGTACTGCTGCTGTAAGTTTAATTCTTGCTCACGGGCTTTTTTCAAGCGGGATTTAAACTCAAACAGAGACAACTTAATAATTGAGTTAATTTCTTCGGCATTCCAGGGTTTTTTAATATAACGATAAATACGACCTTCATTAACAGCATTCAAAGCAATATCGACTTCTTCATACGCTGAGGTCAGCATTCTGATTATATGTGGGCAATATTTTTGTACTTCACTTAAGAGTTGGTTTCCTGTAATTCCAGGCATTCGATGGTCTGAAATAATCATCGCCAGATTACTTTTTTGTTCTTCAATTATAACCAACGCTTCTTCCGCATTTGCGGCCACTAAAATATGGCAAGGGCAACCCAAGTGCTGCAGCTGTTTACTTAAGAATTTTGTCGCTATTTTTTCATCATCAACAATCAAGACCGAAAATGTTTTATCCGCGCCATCAACAGTAAGTGGTATCAGTCTATTGTCATCGACCCCCAACGCGGCGGTAAAAATTTCAGAACGAATAATATTGGCATCATAAGGTTTGGCAAAACATTTATCTGTCAAACCGCTATCAAGCAACGAGACAATTGCATCCAAAGCAATATCGCGATGTAACTGTATTGACAAAATTTTTGGGTGGACCGACTTGCACAATGAAGATAAGGACGAATCAATCACCTCCTGATCGATGACTAAAGCACTAATATGCGCCCCATATTTTTCTAGCATGAGCTTGGCGTCTTCATCAGTTTTGCAGATCAATAACTCGAAGTAACCCTGAAAAGCCTCAACAAAGATCTCTCTATCTTCTGCATAGTCAAAACGGTATAAGACCTTTGGCAATTCTTCTCTATCATTCATGCATTTTTCTTTTTTAAATTGTCTTTCAGGCCTTGTAGCATATCAAAATACCGCATGTTTTTTTGTGACGATACCTATATTCGCCGATTTGCCCCTGTTTTTATGTAAGAAAATCCTACAGATGTTTGTTCTTCGCAATGTAACAATGATCATGTCGCTATCGTAGCGATTAAAATATCAAAGCTAATAATAAATAAAACAACATCCCGGACCTGCATACTGTCATTAAGAATAGTACTAGGTGGGAGTTTATAACAAGAGGTATAACATGAAAGGCCTGACTAAATGTTTACTTGCATCAGCTGTCGCCGTCGCCACTAATGGCGTACAAGCTGAATTACAATTAATGAATGACTCAGCACTTGGGGAAGTAACTGGTAGAGCTGGTTTAACAATCGATATTGAAACTAAACGTCATACGGGTGAGTTCGCTTATAAAGATGGCGGGTATTTCATTATGCAAAACTTTAGCTTTGGTGGTAACACCTCCGTTGAAGAGCTCGCATTTTCGGGTGGCCACGGTTTTTTTGACAATCGACGTTATGAAATCGATGTTGCGGGTAATGGTTCCAGCCCCGGAGATAACCACTTAGGTTTTGGCTTTTCCAGTATGATTGATTTTGCAAAGTTTCATACCGATTCAGGTAATACCGATGCGGGTATGCTGCTTGCTGCGGGACTAACAACTGGAACCGCTATTGACGATACAACTGGTTTGGAGATTGATACTAAAAAAACCTACGGTGATGGCGACTTGGTTATTCACTTTACGCATACTGATGCATGGCAGAAAGGTGGCGGTCTTGAAGCCTACCAAACCACCGGCGGTGATGATGGCTCTGGGGGCACCGCAACCCTCGACACCTTAAGCTATGAAGGGTTTAGAGATGTCGCTTGGCGAGGCCTTGATTGGAACGTTTCCATTGAAGCACTAGGCTTGGCCAGTTCGGATTATGAAGTGGGCTCCAAAGGCCTGCAGAGTACTTCGCCAAAAACCACGACCCTAATATCCAACTACAGCATGAATGCTTATTCAGGTGGATGGGATATCAGCCTTGAAAATAATGGCAATGGTTTTGGCGCTGATGGTTCCGAGCAGAGTGGAATTGCAGGTACCGGAAATGCCGATTCAAAGCTTCATTTTGATGGGTATTATGAGGTCACCGACCTTGACTATTATATCGATATCGCAGGCGTTCAAGTTACAGACGTCAAGCTTCACAATCGTCGAGGAGATCTCGGCGGTTTGAACCGTAACTCTGACGATACCGGCTACACTTCATCCTTTGGCATGCTTCACTTCAAAAGGGATATGTATGCGGTTAAAGACGCAATCTTGAAATTAGACAGTGGCTCGGTACCAAATGACTGGGTTGATGGTATCGCTTGGGATTTACAATGGAAAGGTGACATTGACGTAGGCGCAATCTCTTTCGGGGACACAGGCACCTCTATTGGTGAACTATATTATACGGATATGCAGGTAACTAATAATCATAGGTGGTCTGCACATTAACTCAAAAGCACCTCGCGACTAAAAAGTTATGCGAGGTGCTTAGTTTGTCTCAAACTCACCCTCTGGAATTTCTTCTTAGAGTATTCGGAATATAATCATTCAGCTTAAACACCTTTTTAAAGGTATAAGAGTGAGACTCTTCATTGCTTAACCCGAATACATTATATCGATTGCTAAGTAAGTCATAGGTGACCTCCATAGCAAA
>CAJWBJ010000073.1 GCA_913020495.1 uncultured Oleiphilus sp. | reverse complement strand
TATTTTATGGGCCACCTGGAACAGGAAAAAGCATGCTCGCAGCACGTCTACCCAGCATACTGCCACATTTAAGCAGTGACGAAGCCGTAGAGGTTGCATCTATATACTCTTTAACAGGCCTTGCACGTGAACCCGATAAAATATTTTCAGCGCCATTCAGGGCACCACATCACACCGCATCATCCGTTGCCTTAGTTGGAGGAGGTTCACACCCAAGCCCCGGGGAAATTTCACTTGCTCATCGAGGCGTTTTATTTCTCGATGAATTACCAGAATATGGGCGATCTGTACTTGAGGTATTAAGAGAGCCCATCGAAAGCGGTGAAATTAGAATTTCACGAGCCAATGCAACCCTTACATTTCCAGCTCAGTTTCAGCTCTTAGCAGCAATGAATCCTTGCCCATGTGGTTTTTCAGGCCACCCCAAAGTAGCTTGTACCGACACGCCCCAACAAATCAGTAATTACCGCAGAAAACTCTCTGGCCCCTTACTTGATCGATTCGACCTTCACGTTGAAGTCGCCTTTCAATCAGGTTCAGTATTACTCGGCAAGTCCGCTCCGGCTGAAAGTTCTTCAGCTGTCTATGAACGAGTACTCCAAGCACGGAAGAGACAACTGGATCGTCAAAGTAAACTAAACAGCGAATTAAAGCCTTCTGAGCTAGAGGAATTTTGCTCTCTACAACCGCAAACCCAAAGCATGCTTGAACGAGCAATGGATCGTTTAGCACTCTCAGCCCGAGGTGCCCATAGAGTAATTCGTGTCGCCCGAACCTTAGCTGATCTAAATGGAGCCGAACAACTCAGTACAGAGCACTTAGGAGAAGCACTCGCATATAGAGGCTTAGATAGACAATCCGGAGGATAAATAATAAACAATTTAAATTCGGAGAATATTTTGCGATTATGATGAAAGGTCTTTGGCAGTTTCCCTAGTCAACTTACATGAACCTGCTTCCATGTAGAATACCAATCCGCTACTATAATCGTCCTAAATAGCTCTATTTATAACAAAACAGCCAATTTTAGGTAGTTAATCATGATTAATGCCGCATTTTTGATTTATGACCGCGTTTTATTCTCTGGCGTAACACGACCCTATGAAATCCTTAAAGCCGTCAATGCTATGGCTAAGATGGACCGGGAAGGACGTCAGCTTGAATTAAATTTAGTAAAAATAGTCGATGAACAACCTCAAGTTGCCGGTGAGATACCCTTAAATATTGAGAAAAATTTACAAAATTTAGGCCATATGGATTGGATTTTTATTCCTCCTGGCTGGCGAAATCCTTCATATATTCTCAACAAATACCCCCAATTACCCAGATTACTCAAAGAGCGGTATGACGCAGGCACAAAATTTATTGCAACAGGCACAGGGGTCTACTTTTTAGCAGAAGCCGGATTACTAGATAGCTGTCCAGCCACGACACATTGGTATTTTTTCGATGACTTTGAAAAGCGCTACCCGAAGATAGAGCTAAAGCGCCAACACTTTATTACTTACGGTCATGGTATTTATTGTGCCGGAAGTATTAACGCCTTGTCTGACCTTGTTTTCCATTTAATTGGCCAAGCATTTGGCCTTAAGCATCGTCAAATGGCTGAGCGTCATTTTGAACATGAAGTCGGCAGCAGTTATGACTTGCCGATGTTTTCTATTGGCAATGCCGCACATGCTGATGAAACTATTATTGAAGTGCAAGAGTGGTTAAGGGTTTCATGCCATGAAGAAATTGATATTCCTCAAATGGCCAAAAAAGCCGAAATGCCAATACGTACATTTACCCGCCGTTTTAGACAAGCACTTGGCATGACACCAAATCAATACCTACAGGATTTACGTATTGAGAATGGGCGAGACCTATTAAAAACGACTGACTTGACCGTGCAAGATGTCGCAGAGAATGTCGGTTATAAAGACACGGCCTATTTTTCCAGGGTATTTAAAACCAAAGTTGGATTAACACCAACAGACTATAAAAAAATGGTGCGACCCAAGTTATTTCAGTTAAGCCATGACGATGAGAGTTAGAGAAAAATAAAAAAGAGGAGCACTCTCTTAAAAGAGGTGCTCCTAATAGGGGTATTTCTAGGAAGACAGTCCACGATCGCTTCTCATGAACTGATAAGGTAATTATAAGTCTAAACTTTCTGTAACGCGGTTAATATTTGATCTATTTTCGTTACAAGAAGTGAAAATATAAGCTACTTTTAAGGGAATTTATTGAAGGATTGTAAGTCCAAAGTGGTTCAATAAAGGATTCTCCATTTAATTCACAGGATATAACATGCCGTCACAACAGAAAAAGGTATTATTTCTATGCACAGGAAACTCATGTCGCAGCCAAATGGCGGAAGCATGGGTTAATGCTTTAAAATCCACTGAATGGGAAGCATTTTCTGCCGGAATCGAAACGCATGGTATGAATCCTTTTGCAATTTCTGTTATGGCAGAGTCTGGTGTAGATATGACTGGCCAATACTCTAAAAATATTGATGAGTTAAAAGATCAGACTTTTGATCTGGTTGTAACCGTTTGTGATCATGCTGCAAGTCATTGTCCGTCTCTTCCTACCAGTATTTCTGTCAAACATATCCCCTTCGATGATCCGCCGGCTTTAGCGAAAGATGCTGCAAATGAAACGGAAATCTTAGTTAGCTATCGTCAAGTACGCGACCAAATCAAAACATTTGTAGAATCTAGCCAACTATCTACGGCAGTCTCTTGATATTTACACCTCCCACTTCTATCATTCGCGCCAATTAAAGCTGAAAACCTTTGGTTTACTTGGATATGAACATATTTAGTGGATATATGTATGACGAATGAAGTACTTAAAAACAGGCCAATTCGTAGTTTTGTAATCCGTGGTGGGCGCATGACGACCGGCCAGCAAAATAGCTGGGATGCACTGTGGCCAAAATTTGGTTTAGACCTTTCATCATCACATATAGATTTCACTGAAGTTTTTGGTAACTCAAACCCTCTCGTGCTTGAAATCGGTTTTGGAATGGGACGCTCGCTGTGTGAGATGGCTCATCAAGCACCCAATGATAATTTTGTGGGCATTGAAGTACATCGCCCAGGCGTTGGTGCTTTATTAATGAAAGCTGATGAGCTTGAGTTAACGAATCTGAAAGTCTTTTGTGCTGATGCAAACGAACTACTTAAGCACTCTATTGCTGATAAAGCATTAAGACGCTTACAACTTTTTTTCCCTGATCCATGGCATAAAACCAAACATAACAAACGTCGCTTAGTTCAGCCTGATTTCGTACAGAGTATTCGCCCAAAGCTGCAAATGGGAGGGGTATTTCATATGGCAACAGATTGGGAACCCTATGCAAAGCAAATGTTGAGCGTTATGGAGAATGCTGATGGATTTAAAAATTTATCTGGCGAAAACAACTATTCAGAACGGCCAGACTACCGACCTCTAACAAAGTTCGAAGAACGAGGACAACGCCTAGGGCACGGTGTTTGGGACTTATTGTTTGAACGAATATCTTAACAAGAACCTACTTCATTGCTGCCTTGAACACACCTAGAGTGAGATACTGAAAGCCGACCGATGATAGTAGTACGGTTTTCTCGGAGAAGAAGATGTTAAATGTTCAAGACATAATCGAAAAGCGATATCCAACGTTTTTTAAACGTTCTCGCTTGATGACGAAACCTGTGATGACTGTCTTGAAAGGCCTGCTACACGAAAAAGAGATGACGCGTTTCAATGACGCCTTCCCCGATAGTAGAGGCTTGGCTTTTGTTGAACGCGTATTAGACTACTTCAATTTTAATGTCGAAGCACAAGACTTAATGCGGATTCCAAAGTCGGGTCGTTTCATTCTGATCGCAAACCACCCCATTGGCGCACTTGATGCACTAGCCTTATTAAAAATGGTCAGCAAAGTCCGGCCAGATGTCAAAGTGCTCGGTAATCACTTATTAATGAGTATGCCAGCGCTTCAATCAGTTGTTTTGACTTATGATAAGAGCTCATCCATAGCAGTACAGCAGTTTAATGCCGTTTGTGAGCACTTAAATGACGATGGTGTATTAATTGTTTTCCCCGCAGGTGATGTTTCTTATTTCGGCCCTCGTGGCGTGAAAGATGGGCGCTGGCAATCCGTGTTCTTAAAAGTTGCTGAACAAGCAAACTCACCTATTTTGCCTGTCTGTATTGATGCGCGTAACTCATTTCTATTTTATAGCTTATCCGTTTTCTCCAAACCACTTTCAACACTGCTATTACTCCGTGAAACGTTCAAGCACTCAACAAAGACTGTCAAGATTAGAGTCGGTGAACTAATCGACCCGCTCGTTTATGAAGATTTAAGCCTCCCCCTTAAAACGAAAGTAAAATTATTTCGAAAACAAATCTATCGTATAGGTAAAAATAAACCTTCACTGTTTAGAACATTAACACCCATTGCTCTCCCGGAAGATCGCCAGCTACTTAAACGAGAGCTCGAAGCCTGTGAATCACTGGGCGAAACGCGTGATAACAAAAAAATATTTTTATATCACTATCAAGCTGATTCAATTTTAATACGTGAAATTGGCCGTTTACGCGAAGAGGCTTTTCGCCTAATAGGGGAAGGAACGGGGAATGAGCGAGATATAGATGACTACGACCAGCATTATATGCACATCGTGTTATGGGATGAAGATGACCTAGAAGTCGTAGGAGCTTACCGATTATGTGCGACACACAATCAGCCACATTTATATACCTCGACTTTATTTGAGTATAACTCTGGTACTCAGAAATTTCTTGATGCCGGTTTAGAATTAGGTCGAAGTTTTATTCAACCAAAATACTGGGGCTCTCGAAGTCTGGAATATTTATGGTATGGCATTGCGGCTTTTCTACTTCGTAATCCACACTACCGTTATTTGCTCGGTGCTGTCAGTATCAGCAATACCTTTTCACGACCAGCAAAGGACCTTATTGTTGGCTATTATCAACGTTATTACGCTGATAATAATAAGCTTAGTGTCGCAAGCAAACGACCTTACACAATGGATGATAATGCCTGCCAGCGAATCAATTCGCTGTTCCAAGATAAAACAACTAAAGAAGCATTCGTAATTTTGAAAGCACAGCTTCGACACTTAGGCTACTCTGTACCAGCCCTTTACAAACAATATGCAGACCTGACCAAGCCAGGTGGCACACGCTTTTTAGGTTTTAATATTGACCCTGATTTCAATGATTGTGTTGATGGGCTGGTCGTCGTCGATATTCATGAAATGTCCACACTAAAAAGAAAACGATATGGCTTAATGGAGCACCAAGCACACCACTAGAAAGTAACAAATAAAAATGCGCCCAAGGAGGGGTCAATATGAAACGAAATACGATATACAACAGCCTGCTGTTAGTGACACTTACGCTCATTAGTCAGCCAAGCTTACTGGCTGACACCCAGTATTACCGATGGCAAGATCCACATGGTGCTTGGTATTTTTCTGATCAGCCGCCCAACAAAATACCCAGTGAATCATCAGTTATCAAGATAGATGAAACACAACTAAACACGGCTAAACCCAAAATAACGCCACCCAAAATAGTACCGATTAAACCAACAAAACAACCTAAAAATACTAAGAAAAAGATAGATAACAACAAAAAACGCAGACTTCAGAAACAAAAAAAAGCTTGTGACCGTTTGAAAGAAAAACTTAATAAAATACAAAATAAGTTAAGGGCGGGCTATCAAGAACCAAAAGGAAATCACTTACGTAAACAGCGACGTGATATTAACAGTAAGATTTATCATCAATGTTAACTCCATCCTCGTCATTCTTTACAAAGAGTGGTGCTATTTTGAAGCGCATTACGTAAACTACCACTCATGGGAAACAGGATGTTACCCATTGCTCCAGACCTTCAAAAAAGGGGAGGAGTGTCACTTTAATTAAAAGGACTTTTATCATGCGCAGATTCAAATCTGAAGCACATCAGCTTGTTTTACTATTTGTAATTTCTTTAGGCTTTCTCAGCGGGCCAAGCTTTGCCTTACCCTTCATCAATGAATTTCATTATGACAATGCCGGTAGTGATGTCGGTGAATTTGTTGAAGTAGCGGGCGCTGCCGGTACTGACTTAAGCGGCTGGTCACTATCATTTTATAATGGTACAAATGGCGCATCCTATGCTTCATGGGGCTTATTCGGCATCATTCCCGATCAATCAAATGGCTTTGGTACCTTTGCAGTGACAGGAAGCTCCACCATTCAAAATGGTGACAGTGATGGCATAGCCCTAATTGATAACCTAGGGCAAGTTGTGCAGTTTTTAAGTTATGAAGGTCAATTAACGGCAAGTAATGGCGCAGCAACAGGCCAAATGAGTACCGATATCGGTATTGCTGAAAGTAGCAGTACAAACACTGGCTACTCCTTACAAAGAACCGGTTTTGGTTTGAATAGTGAGGATTTCTCTTGGGAAATAGCTATCTCGTCATTCGGTTTAATTAATGAAGATCAACAGTTCTTAGCGCCCATCGCTTCTTCGCCTATCGTATCGTCACCTATTGATACGGAATCACAGGTCGCACACAGCGTTCCTGAGCCAAGTTCTTTTGGGTTATTATTGTTTAGCTTGTGCGTGTTAGTTTTCAGGAATCATCCCCAAAAATTTTCAAGACACCTGTTTTCCAGATATAGTGGCGGCTTTTCTATTTAAGAGCTCTGAATTGAATGTCAAAAGATTATGACTTCCGTTTTGGTGGTATTGCTCGCCTTTACGGTAAAGCAGCACTAAATACATTCAAACACAGTCATGTTGCCGTTATTGGCATTGGTGGTGTTGGTTCCTGGGCTGCTGAAGCTTTAGCGCGCTCAGGAATTGGCACGATTAGTTTATTTGATCTCGACGATCTTTGTGTCTCGAACATCAATCGTCAGGTTCATGCTTTGCAATCTACGGTTGGCCAAATGAAGGTTGATGTGATGGCGACAAGATTATTGGATATTAACCCTGAATTAGATGTTCGTCCTTGCCATACCTTTATCACGCCAAACAATCTTGATCAGTACTTGAGCGCTGAGTTCGATTACATTTTCGATGCTACCGACAGCGTTAAAGCAAAAACGGCAATGATTGCTTTTTGTGTCCGAAATAAAATAAAACTGATTTGTTCAGGCGGGGCTGGCGGACAAACAGACCCGACTCAAATTCAAATTTCAGATTTAAATCGTACCATTCAAGACCCTTTACTCGCTAAAATTCGTAATAACCTACGCCGCTTGCATGGATTTTCACGTAACCCTAAGCGTAAATACCGTGTTGACTGCGTGTTCTCAACAGAACAACTGGTATACGACCAAGGCGATGGCTCAGTTTGCCAAAGTCGTCCTGAAAATGCAGGGCCAGCCAAACTGGATTGTGCATCTGGGTTTGGCGCAGTGACTCATGTCACGGCCAGCTTTGCCTTTATTGCCGTATCTAGAATTTTGAAAAAATTAAGTTCATAGCTCTATTACTCCCTATATAAGGAAATGAGCTTTAAGTTTTTTATCAGCTATTAAGGCCGCTCTTTACTCGCATTCTCAGCATAATGAACTTTACTAGTTAGATGTATTTAAAATATGGACTAAGCCTTTCTCTTTATGGTTGAACTTCAACTCATTTCTTTAGCCAGCATTGGTGTCATTTCTTTAGTATGCCAGTGGGTAGCTTGGCGCTTACGCCTACCTGCGATTTTATTCTTGTTAGTGGCTGGTATATTTTTTGGTCCATACTTGGGTTTTCTAAACCCTGATGCTTTATTGGGCGATATGTTTTTCCCCATTGTTTCATTAGCCGTGGCAGTCATTCTATTTGAAGGCAGTTTGACCCTTAAATTTACAGAACTGAAAGAGCACGGCAAAATGGTGAGAAACTTACTCATCTCTGGTGTTCTGGTCACATGGGTCATAGCAACACTTGCCTGCCGATATGTCATAGATATTTCTTGGGGCGTTTCAACATTATTTGGTGCGATTGTCGTCGTAAGCGGCCCAACGGTGATTATGCCTTTACTAAGAGCAGTAAGGCCAAATGGACGTATTCGAAACATTCTTAAATGGGAAGGCATTGTAGTAGACCCCATTGGTGCACTACTTGCCGTATTAGTATTTGAATTTATTATTTCCAGCGGAACCGGCCAAAGTTATGCGATTGAACACACCTTAATAACTTTTGGTAAAACTTTAGTTTTAGGAATCACCCTTGGGTTTTCATCAGGTTATTTATTAGGTCAAACCTTACGTAATCATTGGTTACCCCAGTTCCTTCAAAATGCAGGCACTTTGACATTTATGTTGGGCTGCTTTGCTTTTTCAAACTTCCTTGTTCATGAGTCCGGCTTATTAACTGTCACGATTATGGGCATTTGGTTGGCGAACATGAAGGGAGTGCCTGTTGATGAGATTCTTGAATTTAAAGAGTCTTTAAGTGTACTACTGATATCTGCTTTATTTATATTGCTCGCAGCACGCATGGACTTAAACACAATTACCGTTCTTGGCTGGGGGCCTTTATGGGTTATTGCCATTTTAATGGTCGTTGCTCGACCTTTAGCTGTCTGGCTAGCAGCAATTGGCACCGATCTTAGCTGGCAGGAGAAAACTTTTTTAGGCTGGGTCGCACCACGAGGAATTGTCGCCGCTGCCGTCGCAGCATTGTTTGCTTTCAAACTGGAAGAGGGCAACTACATTGATGCCGATGCATTGCTACCGATGGTCTTTTTGGTCATCATGGTAACCGTTGTTATACAAAGTATTACTGCCACCCCCTTAGCAATGCTTTTAAAAGTTAAAGAGCCTGATGATAATGGTTACTTGTTTATTGGCGCTAATGCTGTGGCAAGATTAATCGCCAAAGCGCTCATCTCTCGTAACATTCCAGTTGTGTTAACTGATACCAGTTGGGAAAATGTCCGGGCAGCCAGAATGGATAACCTCCATGTATATTATGGAAACCCCGTATCCGAACATGCCGAGAATAATCTGGATTTAACCAGTATTGGTCATATGCTAGCCGTATCACCTTATAAACAGCTAAACACCTTATCAACGTATCATTATTTAGATCTAATGGGGGAAGGGCATATATTAGGTTTACCAGAAGGTGAACAGGAGCTACGAGCCAGCCATCAATCAGCCTCTAAATATGTTGAAACACGAAATCAATTCGACGAGTCAGCTACTTTTGCCAGGTTAGCCAGTTTAGTCAGTAAAGGCGCCACCATAAAGATCACTCAATTGTCTTCTGAATTTTCATTTGAAACCTATCTGAAACAACATGGTAATCGCTTAACCTTGTTATTTGCTATTCGCCCAGATGGTGTACTAGTCCCTTTAGGTCGAAATGGCGGGCAAATTCCCGAAGAAAATTGGGAGTTGATTAGCCTTATTCAAAATGAAGAACCTCTACCTGCCGAATAAGGCGCTTTAAGTTAAAGGTGAATACCTTTAACTTCTTTCACTAAGCTCTGCTTGGCAGACACGCAGTTACCCGTTAAGACAAAGCCCAAAATTTCATTTTCAGCACTGAGGTATGTTGCTTTAATATTGATATCGTCTTGCTCAACCTGCCATTCACCATTTTGGTCCAAGGGCGGGCAAACAACAACAGGACATGCGGGTGTTTTTGTTACAACCGGCATAGCAGAAAAACTAACCTGGGTTCGCTCACCATTTAATGTCTTTGCCAGAGCTCGTGCACTCGCCATTAGCGGTAAAACATATAACAGCACATGACCATCAATTTCAGCACAATCTCCCAAAGCATAAATATCAAGATGACTGGTTTCCAAATAACGATTAGTGATGATACCTCGATGACAATCCAAACCAGCTGATTGAGCTAAAGCCAACTCGGGTTTTAGACCCACTGCAGAGATGATTAGGTCGGTTTCTATTTGTGTGCCATCACTTAAAATTGCAAGCAAATGAGAATCATAGTCCACAACTTCTTTTACGAAGCACTGCATTCTGAATTTAGCTCCGGCTTGCGCCAGACCTTGAACCACAACCTTGCCAGCAAACGCAGGAATCAAGCCATTCAAGGCTGTTTCAGTAGGATCGACAACCGTAACCTGATAGCCTCCGCTAAGTAAATCATTGGCGTACTCACACCCAATGAGCCCAGCCCCCATAATTAATACATGCTGCTTACCATTAAGTTTTTGACGAAATTCACGATAATCCATTAAGTTATTGATGGATAGAATATTAGCGTGCTCACTCCCTGGAAAAGTTAGCGTATTCACTGACGCACCATTTGCTAAAACAAGCTTTTTGTATTCGAAAACTTCGTTACCAATGTAAAGCTGATTTGTATCTGGATCGATACGACTGACTTCAGTGAAATTACGAATTGATACTCTTAATTGTGCAGCCATTTTTCCGGGGTCTGCCATTGAAAGTGCCTCCGCACTTTTTCCCTTGGTAAATCCAGTTGAGAGCATAGGCTTTGAGTAAGAATGCCCATCATCTCGTGTTAGCATTAGAATAGGTGTTATGTCATCGAGCTTACGAAATTCACGCGCTAGAGAATAACCAGCTAAGCCGGTTCCGATAATGATAATTGGTAGCGCTTGTTCCATTAGACCTCCACCATGTCAAAGTCTTCTTTGCCTGTACCACAATCAGGGCACAGCCAATCTTCAGGTACCTCATCCCATTTAGTGCCGGGAGCAATCCCTTCATCCGGCCAACCTTCGGCTTCATCATAAATTAAGCCACAAATCACACACTCCCACTTTTTCATTCTACCTACCTTCAAATTCATACATAAAGGATGGTAATTTACCGAACCATCATGGTTTGCACAAATGAAAGTGGTCATGAACTCAAGATTGCAATCACGAATGTAGGGTATTCACGGAAAGGAACAATTTTGATGACGGTCTATTCAAACAGGCAATTTCACCACAAAGGAGGTTTTTCCTGCTTCGCTTACAAAGTCAATACTCCCTTGGTGCTTATCGATAATACGCTTACAAATACCTAAACCTAAGCCACTACCTTCACCTGCCGGTTTGGTCGTAAAAAAAGAGTCATATATTTTTGGCTGTACATCAATTGGTATACCTGAACCATTATCACTAATCGTCACCACAATATTGTGACCTTGCTGCTTTGTCTCTATGACTAGCGTGCCTTTATTTTGCATCGCATGTAAGCCATTATGGATTAAGTTAGTCCAAACTTGATTGAGCTCATCAGGGTAACAACTAATTTCCGGTAGTTCGCCAAAGTGCTCTATCACTTCACAACCCTGTTTTAATAAGCCTTGGTAAAGTACCAATACAGTCCGAATACCCTGATTAATGTTAGTCGAAACCGCCTGATCACTACTATCGAGGTGAGTAAAGTTTTTAAGTGCAAAAACCACCTTTGAAGCTCTACCAATAGCGGTATGGATTGTCACACTATTGCGACCAATTCCAGTTAAATGGTGAGCTAAGGTTACAATTTCAAATCCTTTTTCAGTGGCTAATGAGGGTAATAACTCAGCAAGCACTTCATCCAGCTCCATGTCGACGAGCATTTCTGCTAATTCGTCAGCATTGCCTAGTTCATATTCTTCTAATATTTTAATGACATCACGCTTTATCTTGCGCTCTTCACGAGTACTCATCACCTTTCCATGTCGAGCTTTTGAGAGTAAATCACAAAAAATTGCTTGTTCCTGTGCATTCGTTGAAGCCAAAAAATCAGGCAAAGCATCACTAAATAAGTGAAGATATTTTGATGTATTTCCTGCCGTTGCCTGAATAGCCCCTAGCGGGGTATTTATTTCATGCGCAATACCGGCAATAAGCTGACCTAGAGCCGCCATTTTTTCAGAGTGAATAAGTTGCTGCTGACTTTCTTCCAAACTAGTCAGTGCAAGTACAAGCTCCTCATTTTTTAGATGCAAATCTTGGGTACGCTGGCAAACCTTCTTCTCCAGCATTTGATTATATTGGGCTTGTTGCTGATAACTGTCCTCTAATTTTTGCGCCATATCAGCAAAATTCTGCGTTAATTTTCCTACCTCATCACTGCTCGTAGCGGTGATATTATGAATGCGAGAAAAATCACCAGAGGCTAAGTCTTTTGCAAAGCTACTTAAAGTAATAATGGGTGCAATAAGACGTTGTGAAATTTGAGAAATCACAACCCAAGCAATTAATAACACAGCCAAGGCAATATACGATGTTTTAAACGCTAAGTTTTTTTGGTTTTCTTCATGCTCATATTGAGATTGTAAAACCTGTTCATTCAGTTGTAAGAGTGAGTAGCCCAAAAGAAGATAACCCCAGGTTGTCTCTCCAATCTCGATTGGAAATTTATACTCCATCAGAATAATTGCATTCTGATCATCCATTGATTCAGAGAGCTCATCTAGAATTAAAGTAACAGTATAGTTTTTTGTATTAAGCTCCTTTTGAGTTGTCTTCGCTAATCGCTTTGAAGCTTCATAAATACTCTGTTGTTGCTCAGGGTATGCCGTATGAATATAGATTTTATTTTGGTCATCTAAAACAATGACATATTCCAGCTCACTAATATCTTCAACCGCATCCTGAATTTTATTCGTAAGAGAGAAGAAGTTAAAAGACGCAATGTCCTCTGCAGCCAAGCGACTCAGCGTTTCAACTTGCGACAGCGAACGTTGAGCTAGATTCTCTTTTAGTAAGGCGGTTCGTTTTAGAAGCTCACCCTCAAAAGCAATATTTTGTAAACTGAACTGTAAATAAGTATGCGTTGAAAGGACTACTAATAGAATACTAATAATAATCAGTAGCAGTTTCCTGCGAATGCCTAAAGTCACTATTTAGGCCTCATAGTCTAGCGATATCAAATTCCTTCCTTTACGTTTTGAGTCATAAAGTGCCTGATCCGCACGACTCATGGCCGCACAAATACCGGTTTCATTTTCCCTTAACGCAGTAACCCCAATACTTGTGCTGACCGAGATGGTATGTGGCCCAACCTTTACCCTTGTATCAGCAATCGCTTGACGAATACGTTCACAAAGTTCTTTCCCTCCCTGAGCGTTTGTTTCAGGCATGACAATCGCAAACTCTTCCCCTCCAACTCGTCCTACCACATCATGATCTCGCACATTATCTGAAATGACTTTAGCAATTTCATTCAGAACCGTATCACCCGCTTGATGACCATATTCATCATTTACAGTTTTAAAGAAATCCAAGTCTAGCATCGCAAGCACCATTAACCTTTCATATCGTTGACTGCGATACGCTTCATGATCGGCTCTTTCAAAAAAGCAGCGCCGATTTAGCAGCCCGGTCAACTCATCAGTCGTAGCGTAATACTCCAACTCCTTATTCGTTTTTAGTAACACATTGTTCTGTTTTGCTTGTACATCTAAAGCATGATGGAGCTCTGTCGTACGTTTTTCAACGAGCTCCTCCAGTTTGAAGCTATGATGCTCAATGGCTAAATTATATTGAGCTAAGCGAATCATTCCAGCAATAGTATGACAAACGGAAGACAGAAAACTCTTGGCCTGCTGAGATTCACAATGAGAAGGGCTTACATATAAATAAAGCACTCCCATAATACTCCCACTTAAAGAACTTTCTGGTAATACAATCGGAGCCTGATAATAGCAATTTGCATTAGAGCGACTAATGAGTTGAATCTGCGGCTCGATTTTTTTGAAGTCTTCCAGCTTGTTTTCATGATGAAGGTTATCCGGATCATCTTCATGGTTCTGTGCTGCAATCATCTCAAATTCTGGATGATCTGGGCCTATCTGTCCTAATGATTCAATAAATATTGAGCCTTTTTTAAGCTCACTAAAATCAGGGGCATTTAAAATAACAGTGAGCACATCAGAAAGTTGATCATTAAACGCTCGTGGGTGAAGGACGAATTGAAGAATTTTATTTAAGGCATTCTGATAACAGTCTTGGCGCACAAGTTTTTTTTGGTGGTAGTAACTTTGTAAGGCCGTTTTCACCGTGAGGATAAAGTCATCTTCATCCCAAGGCTTGGAAATATAACGAAATAAGTCGGCTTTATTCACTGCATTACCAACCGAATCAGCACTGGCCTGACCTGTCAGCATAATACCCAGTGTTTTAGGCAGTCGGTCTTTTATTTGTGCTAATAGTTCATCCCCATACATCCCCCCCATAATTTGATCGACAATCACAAGCGGAACTTCTGTTTGGTTTTCGCAAAGCTCTTCAATAATTTCCAGCGCCTCTTCACCACTTTCTGCTAGCTCAATTTTATAGCCAGCCATCAGGTTATTCTGCAGCTGGCTTTTCAAACTGCTTAAGATCATACGTTCATCATCAACGCAAAGTATGACGGGTTTACTCATAGAGACTCCAAAGCCGTTTTAATGATGGTAACCAGCTCATCTACATTCCACGGTTTCACCAAGCAACCACTTAAATTTGCTCTCTCTTTAGCTCGGTTAATCGCTGCTTCATCTGCATGCCCCGTTAACATCAGTTTGATAATATCAGGGTACTTTTCATGGACATCAATTAGAAATTCATCACCTTTAATCTTTGGCATAATCCAGTCAGAAATAACGACAGATATATGCTCACCGCGAGCTTTTAAGTCTTCGATCACTTCCCAAGCTTCTTCAGCACTTTCAGCAACTTCGTAATTAAACGCATCCCCCAACCCATATTTAAGCTGCGCTTTTAAACTAATGAGGATAGTTTTATCGTCATCAACACATAAAATATATGATTTATTCATTAAGTTTGCCGTAATTTATTGCCTAAACTAGTATACAAGATAGACTACATTGCACTAATAAGTAGATAAAAAAGGACTGATATGAAGACTAAAATTGTCTCGCTTTAAAATATTGCTACTGCAGACTTTTTTAATGCTCTCGATAATGGGCGGGACGGCACATGCATCAAGCAAAGTTAGCCTCACTATATACTTCTATAATCCTGAAATTAATATCACCCGCAATGCCATACTTAAAAGCGCCTTCGACCTCTACCTTAAAACGCAAGGCACATACCGTTTTCAACCGGTCGATAATAAAGAAACCTTTGAAGCATTGATTGAGAGCGAAGATAGCGCCGTCTTTATGATGTCTAACTGGCATTATTTGAAATTAATAAAAACACAATTAAATCAAACCTCTGTTCTAGGCTTACGCGGTACTAAAAACGGTAGCGACATCTATCATAAAATCCTTGTTGGTACTGAACTTAATTTAAATATAAGCACCATGAGCCTCGCGTCTTCAGGAAGTGAAGAATACTCTCGATCAATCCTGAAGGACATATACTCGCTACCTCACA
The DNA here is from genome assembly GCA_913020495.1 of uncultured Oleiphilus sp. GTDB lineage: Bacteria > Pseudomonadota > Gammaproteobacteria > Pseudomonadales > Oleiphilaceae > PZPK01. The sequence continues at coordinate 4,859 of CAJWBJ010000073.1, read as the reverse complement.
ATGAACCCTCAGAATTAAATATACTGACCGTCCCTAAAGATATTGATGCCCTAATGGCGGTTGGCTTTGGTCTAGCAGATGCGGCATTAACAACAAAATCAAGCTTAGCGAAGCTATCTACTCTCTATAAGAATCAATATCAACAGTTACACATTCTAGGCGAAAGTCAGCCATTAAAGCGCTTAGCCGTCGTGTTCAAACAAGTAGCACCACAGGAATACCAAAAAATACGATCAATATTAAAGCAGATGACCCAGAACAAAAAAGGAAGGCGGGGATTAAATATGCTGGGACTAGATGACTGGCAACTCGTCAATGAGCAATTGACTCTGGATAGGAAGCCAAAACAGTGATTATTAGACCAAAACAACAATTACGAACAAATAAAATAGGTTTACACATCTATTTTAAAGTGCTCTGTGCGCTTGTTTTATTCGTACTCGTGTCATGCACTCATACACCATCTTTAACAAATAAAGTTATTAGTCCTGTAACAACGAAACAAACTCATATTTTATTGGTGAATACCAATCGTAGCATTGCGCGATATCAGATTGCTGAAACCGCGTTTATGAAAACATTAACAGGGAGCTCAATTAATGCTGTGGATTTAGGCCAGGATCAGCAGCCAATAGATACCCTGCAAGACCTGTTAAATAAACAGCATTACGACGCCGTTTACTGTATTGGTGCAAAAGCACTGGGTTCGATTGATTATATAGACCCTGATATGCCTGTTATTTTCAGCTCAGTACTCAACTGGCGCCGGTTTAATGCACAGAAAAACTATTATGGTATTGCCAGCGAAGTTGCCCCAGAAGCACAGTTGACATGGTTTAAATACTTTTTCCCTAAAATCAAAAAAATTGGCGTACTTTACAGCAGCGATAATCAAAAATTATTACTGGATACCAGTACATCTGCAAAAAAATTAGCCATACAACTTGTGACCAAGAAAGTAACACGAGATTCACAATTGGCTAGTGAAGCAAAGGCATTATTGGCACAAGTTGATGCGCTATGGCTTATCTCAGACCCCGTCGTATTAGCCTCTACTCAAAATGCAGAAATGTTATTTAAAGTGGCAAATAAGAAGCGTATCCCTATTTTCGCTTATAACTCATTTTTTGTTGATATGGGAGCCGCTCTAAGCATTACCGCTGACCGCCCTACAACTGGAAGACAAGCAGCCCTAATGACAAAGAGCGTGTTAAACGAGGCGAAAAATGAGCAGTCCGTGCAATTCCCGGCTGGAAGCAGCATTACCTTAAATCTAGATAAAACAGAAGACTATGGTGTGGAACTCAATGAAGATGCATTAGATTCCGTTGATATAATCGTCAACAAATAAAGCACCTCACATCAAGTTCGCATTTCTTTACAAAACTGGTCTCTATTTCATACTTAAAATAAAGGTACCGATTACTAAACTCGATATTCTCTGGATAAATAGTCCCTTCGTACGAACGTACTTAAACATTAATACCGTAAAGAATATGATGCCGCCCCACAAGCTGAACCTTGAACGTGCCTCATTTTATAGCTAGATATATGAATCACAGAAAGAGACTTTACATATTTTTCGAAAAAAAAAAGAGATTTTCTGGCAATTGAACATAAAGTGGTCTATCTTTACGGGGCCTGCCATAAATGGGTCAGGTATATCCTATCGAATAAAATCAAATGATTATTCTTCCTTAAACAGACATCGCTCTGAATCCAATAAAATACTGAATCTATGAATCTTACCGAACTTAAGAAAAAAAGCGTCCCTGAATTACTCGAAATAGCCTCTGGAATGGGATTAGACAATCTAGCCCGTTCTCGAAAACAAGCCGTCATCTTTTCTATTCTAAAGCGTCATGCTAAAGGTGGTGAGGATATTTACGGCGATGGCGTACTTGAAATACTACAAGATGGCTTCGGCTTTTTGCGCTCTGCTGAAGGTTCTTACCTCGCAGGCCCTGATGACATCTATGTTTCACCTAGCCAAATCCGGCGTTTCAATCTTCGAACCGGCGACACCATCGCAGGAAAAATACGCCCCCCTAAAGATGGCGAACGCTATTTCGCGTTATTGAAAGTTAGTGAAATTAACTTTGATAAACCTGATAACTCGAAAAACAAAATTTTATTTGAAAACTTAACGCCATTATTTCCAAATGACCGCTTAAATTTAGAGGTCGGTAACGGTAGTACCGAAGATTTATCTGCACGAATTTTAGATTTAGTCGCACCAATTGGTAAAGGTCAACGTGGTTTGGTCGTTTCACCGCCAAAAGCGGGTAAGACCCTGATGATGCAGAACATCGCACAATCGATTGCCAAAAATAATCCTGAATGTCATTTGATGGTTCTGCTCATTGACGAACGTCCTGAAGAAGTCACCGAAATGCAGCGATCAGTACGTGGTGAAGTGGTTGCAAGTACCTTTGATGAGCCGCCTTCACGGCACGTTCAAGTTGCCGAAATGGTTATCGAGAAAGCAAAACGCTTAGTTGAACATAAAAAAGATGTCGTTATTATTCTTGACTCTATCACTCGTTTAGCACGTGCTTATAATACGATTATCCCTTCTTCTGGAAAGGTTTTAACAGGTGGTATTGATGCACACGCACTAGAACGACCAAAACGCTTTTTTGGTGCAGCACGAAACATTGAAGAAGGTGGGAGTCTCACCATCATAGCAACGGCACTAGTTGATACCGGCTCAAAAATGGACGAAGTCATCTACGAAGAATTCAAGGGCACCGGTAATATGGAAGTGCATTTGGATCGCCGCTGTGCAGAGAAGCGCGTTTACCCTGCGATCAATATCCGTCGTTCTGGTACTCGTCGTGAAGACTTACTAATGAGTGAAGATGAATTACAACGTGTCTGGATTCTGCGTAAACTATTACACAGCATGGATGATGATCTCGCCTCACTGGAATTCATTCTAGATAAGCTGAAAGACTCTAAAACAAATGATGAATTTTTCTTATCAATGAAAAAACGTTAGTTAATTATAATTGCATGTAAACCGCTTAAAGCTATAGGCTTATGCGGATAGCAGCGAATTAATTACATTAAAAGCCGGTTTTTATAGCCGGCTTTTTTGTTATAAGAAATGGCTTATGGGCCCACTATGAAATATAACGACTTAAGAGATTTTATAGATCAACTGGAAAAGATGGGTGAGCTAAAGCGCATCACAACGGAAATAGACCCTAATCTTGAAATGACTGAAATATGCGATCGCACATTAAAAGCAGGTGGCCCCGCATTATTATTCGAAAACCCTAAAGGGTATGACATTCCAGTTCTTGGTAACTTATTCGGTACAGCCAAGCGTGTCGCTCTGGGAATGGGTCGTACAGATGTCACAGCTTTACGAGAAATTGGTGAGTTACTTGCGTTTTTAAAAGAACCTGAACCACCAAAAGGCATCAAAGATGCTTGGCAAAAACTCCCCATTTTTAAACAAGTCATGAACATGGCTCCCAAAGAAGTGCGCTCTGCTCCTTGTCAGAAAGTTGTTATCGGGAAAGAGGAGGTCGACCTTTATAAGCTCCCAATTCAAACCTGCTGGCCAGAAGATGCCGGGCCATTGATCACCTGGCCTTTAGTGATCACTCAGGGTCCCGAAAAATCGCGCCAGAATTTAGGGATATACCGTCAGCAGTTAATTGGCAAAAATAAACTCATCATGCGCTGGTTATCTCACCGAGGCGGCGCATTAGATTTTCGTGATTGGCAAATCAAGCACCCAGGCGAACCTTTTCCTGTTGTAGTTGCTTTAGGTGCCGATCCCGCCACAATTCTTGGCGCCGTAACGCCCGTACCTGACAGTCTTTCAGAGTATGCCTTTGCTGGCTTATTGCGAGGATGCAAAACAGAAGTCACGTCTGCCAAATTAAGCCCCTTATCTGTTCCCGCTAGCGCTGAAATTGTACTGGAAGGCTTTATTTACCCTGAGGATATGGCACCCGAAGGTCCATTTGGTGACCACACAGGTTATTATAACGAAGTTGATTCATTTCCAGTTTTTACAGTTGAATGCATCACACACAGAAAAAATCCCATCTACCATAGCACCTATACAGGCCGACCACCTGATGAACCGGCAATTCTAGGTTTAGCACTTAACGAAGTGTTTATTCCTATCCTGCAAAAGCAGTTTCCAGAAATCACAGATTTTTATCTACCACCCGAAGGTTGTTCTTACCGGCTCGCCGTTGTGAGCATGAAAAAACAATATCCCGGGCATGCAAAACGGGTCATGATGGGAGTTTGGTCCTATCTCCGTCAATTCATGTATACCAAGTTTGTAATTGTGGTCGATGATGATATCAATGCTCGCAATTGGGAAGATGTCATCTGGGCAATGACCACTAGAATGGACCCTGCACGCGATGTCACGATGGTTGAAAATACTCCTATTGATTATTTAGATTTTGCCTCACCTGTTTCAGGCTTAGGATCGAAAATGGGTTTGGATGCAACAAACAAATGGCAAGGTGAAACCACTAGAGAATGGGGCGTTCCCATTACCATGAAAGATGAAGTAAAAACCAAAGTAGACCAAATATGGGATGAGCTTGCGATCTTTCCTACAAATAAACAGACGATAAAATGAACATTCGTTTAGCAAAAACTTTAAGCACTGAAGACCTTCACAACAAGCAAAAGATTTACGACTTTCACTGCTTACAGGATGAGTCTTTATACGATGCAGCAGAACGAGCAGGCATTAAGCTGCCCGTGAGTTGTAAAAATGGAGTATGCCATATTTGTCGTGGCCAACTTCACTCTGGCGCCGTATTAACGGGGAATCAAGCCAATAAAGTCGATGCATCTTCAGATGGGTCGACTGAAAT
>CAJWBJ010000072.1 GCA_913020495.1 uncultured Oleiphilus sp. | reverse complement strand
TACCAAGATCGATAGATAAATCGCTGGAAAATAAGCCTCGGATCTTTTTAAACATGGAGTGATGTCAACCTAAAAAATTTCGGATAATGTAAACGAGCAACTTTAACAATGGCGTCAAATTAGAGCAAGAAACAAATACTATATGGACAATAATTAAAGCAGATAAGCGATATTTTAGACTAAATTTGGTTATTTTATAGCCATTCAACACTTCAAGTAATGTTTCAAAGCGATAAAAACAATTTGGAGGAGTTATTTTTGCAGATAGAGCTAACTGACTGGCGAACTTTTAAGTCCGCCAGGATTTTCAATTCTAGCCAGGTAATAAATCAAATGGATATTTAAAGGTCATTTTGTCAACGCCAGCTTTATAGCCAAAATCAACCAACCTTAAACGTTTACAAAACTTACTTTCCAGTCTTGGTTCACCTAAAGTAGACGATTCTGTTGTGCAATTTGATACCTTCCCACTTTCTTCAATTACTAGCAATGGCGTAAAGATACCTTGAAGCGATGGTTTTTTTCGAAGAGCACGATTATAAATACTTTGTATGGCTGATTTGTTTGCATCCATCGTACGACGTAACTCTTCTGATGTTCGCTGAGCAACTAATTCTTCTTTCGCTGCCTGCTCTTCGGCTTCAACAATTGCAACAACCTCTTCAACTTGATCAACTTCCGTCACCTGACGGGATGCCAACGACATTTTTTGTGTATCTTGCGTTAATAACGTTTCGTCAACACCAGTACTTTTTGCCGTTGATACACTTGAAGCTAACCGATCCACAGCTTTACGTGCAATGGGTTTTGCGGTAATCGTTTTTGGTACATCTAAAGTCACTGTATTTGCTAATGCACTGAGCGCTGAAAGCTGGTTACTCATTGCTAACAGTCCTGAGGTTTTAGCTTTTTCACGCGCTAATAAAATTTCTTTTGGCTTGTGCTTAGTTTTAGGTTTTTTTGCAAGCTGAGGAACAGGCTTCTTCAATTTTGGTTTAGGTTTTTCCGCGACCTTTTCAGGAGTTATTTTCTTCTCTTCTTTTTTCTTTTCAATTTTTTTCTCAATAACAGGCTTGGGTAACTCCTTTTTCTTTAAAATTACTTTTGCAAGTTGAGGAGGTAAGGCTTCTAGCTCTTCTCGGTTCTGTTCTGGTAAATCAACCCAAGTAACATATAAGCTCATTAGCAGAAATAAGGGTATGACCGCAGCGGTAATTTTCTTTAAACGCTTATTTTCATCTGCCTCTACATTCCATGCGAGACCTTGTAGTGTAATTGACACGATTAAGCCTCCTTCTGTTCGGGCTTGTTAACAGCTAAAGAAATACTTGCATAACCTGCGTCAACACAAGTTGACATAATTTTCTTTAAAAGTTCATAAGGTAGCTCACGATCAGCCAGAATAATAATCGGAAGCCCTGTAGCTGACGGCAGTGCATTTGATTTTGCAGATTGATAATCAAGCTCGGCTTTTAATGAGGGCTCTATGTCGCCATCGTAAGCACTTAACTGGTCAATTTTCAGAATTGCTCGACCACCAACTAAAATATCATCTGAAGTCACCGCTAATGCCAACGCATTTTCAGGTACTTTATCTGCACTAGAAACAGGTAATTTGACGCTATTATCCTGATTTAACACCTGTACATCTGAAGATGAGTTCACCATCAAGAAGAAGACTAGAATCGTAAAAATATCCATCAAGGAAACTAAATTAAGCTTCCCCTCTGCTTTACCTCTTCTTTGGTGACGCTGAAGTCGTTTTGCCTTAGCGGATGTTTTCATGACTTGCCCTTCCCTGCTGATAAGCCTTGTGAGTCGGCTATATTTTTTGACGCCGCTATAACTTCTGGTGCATCAGCAATAGATACTTCAGGAAATAGTTCTGCATGAACCAAACTACCTGCAACAACGGTCTTAAAAGAACGCACCTTATCCATTACAGAAACCAAGGTTTGATAAGATGTCTGCTTGTTAGCCATGACCGTAATATCTTTTTTCTCTGGGATACGTGATTTTAAGTCTTGCATTACACGTCCAAGCGTTTCGAAGTCATAAGCATCATCTTTCTTTGTTATGGCTTTAATCACTCCACCTTTGTTATCAGAAACAACTAATTGATCATCTAGAATAATAACTTGCAACTGCAGCGTTAATTCCTGCTCTTGCTGCTGGTTATCCTGGGTAGGAAAATTCAATTCCAAGACACTTGTTTGAGCAAAGACCATGTTCATCAATAAAATGGGAACCAACACAATCATTAAGTTCATAAATGCAGTGATATCGAGATCAGTATCTTTACTGCGCAAGCGGCGATGCTTTCGTTTCATTTTCTTAATTCCTGATGCTTAGCGTTTGTTAAGGTTGAGTTTCAACTTAAGTCGCAATCGTTTAAGGATCTAAACAGCCGGCGCCGCTTGCATTCCACTTCCATTTGAAGGCCTATGTGCTGGTGCTTTCTTTTCCGTATCAACAACAGGAACAGGAGAACGGTCGCTGATAATGTTCATTACCTTGATACCTGCCATTTCGAAGCTATCTACAATCTCATTAGTTTTAGTTTGCAGAACAGAATGTATGAGTAACAAAGGGATCGCAGCAATTAAGCCAAAGGCAGTGGTATTCATTGCAACAGAAATACTCTGTGATAGTAAGCTGGCTTTTTGAGCAGGGTCAGCCGAAGCAACCGCTGTAAATGCCGCAATCAAACCTATAATCGTCCCTAGAAGCCCTAATAACGTTGACACGTTTGCTAGCGTTGCTAAGTACTGGGTACGTTTTTCTAACCTTGGCATTGCATCAAGCAAACCTTCTTCCATCGCGTATTCAATTTCTTCTCTTGGCTGACGGCGTCCTAGACGCACCAAACCAGAACCAATCATATTTGACATCGCAGAGCTAGATTGAGAAGCAAATTTAACGGCTGCTTTTAAATCCTTTCCCCCAATCATTTTGTGCAATTTATTAAAGTCTTCACGATTGCTACGTTTTGCTAAGGTTAAGTATGCATAACGCTCTATCGCAATGATCAAACCGACAACTAGAATAATGGAAATCGGATACATAAAAAATCCGCCCTCTTGGAAAAAACGAATAGTGGTTTCAATCATTTTTGATTACTCCTAACAAAATATCTGGGTAGTTTTTAAACATCGGTCTTTTCAAAGTAACTGCTTAAAACATCAGTCTGTTTATTTGAATTGCCAACAATTGTAAAAAGTGTAGAGGGTAATCGAGGAAAATAGGGTTAGATCATGAAAGGTTTTGTTTCGATATGTGTCCATGCTAATCCGTGCACAAAAGTAATGTGAATCCTGTCATACAAGTCACCACTACAAGTTCGCACTGGCTAATTTAGAACAAAGTTTATTCGTTTTATTAGAAAAGTTCTATTAACTCCAGAGACGTTTAAGTTACGGTATTTTAAATATATGTCTCTATATTACCTACTTCGAAGAAGACTATTATCACCTTCGAAGCTGCCTCTGGAGCCTCAAATTCAAAAAATAACTTTATTCCATTAATTGACTTCAGCGCCATCACTCAAACGAGACTGAAAATCATGACTACTCAACACAGCAATCGGACGACTATTATCCAACCCGAGCTCCCTGAGATTTTTTGCCATGTTATGCTGGCTGCCGCCAATGCTTAGCTTCATACGGTGAGCTAGGTAGGCTTTGTAACTGCCACGTGCATTGATTGACGAGCGCAAGAGTTTTTTATTTAAGTGCGAATAAGTCACACCACTCAATGCAGGTGCTTTTATGCCAAAGTTCAACTTTCCTTGTAAACGCATGATGCTGCCATTTCCTGGGTCTTTAACCTCGGAGGAAAAGCTGCTTTTATCCATTTTGAAAGGAATTTGTGTTACAAATTTCGGGTAACCCCAAATTTCTTGGCCGGCCGCATTCGCCAGTTCTGTGGTGACAGGAAGATTAACAATATGCCAACCAATCACGGACTCATCGGTCGAACGCAGTAAATCTAGATAGCCGTTTTTAGGTCTCTTCATCCCTTCCGGTATCACAGGTATGGCGATACCGACTTCATTATATGCGCCGACGGTACTTTCCCTATATTCATAGAAACTGATAAATACCAGTGGATTTCCTGCTAATGATAATCCCGAACTCAAACCGGTTCCTTCTAGGAGTTTTGCAACGCCGTCCTCATCAGCCTTGAAAATGGCGATCAGATTGGAGGTATCTAAAAAATAAATCGGTAACTGCACCTCCCCCTCTGCCGTTTTTTTATAAGTACGGGGTACTTGAAAAAAGGGATCACTTTTATACCTTGCTTTCAATTCAGGTTTCATTCATTTCTCTCTATCAAAGTTTTATCGGTTTTGTTTTAGAGTTGGACTGCGGTATACGCCGATAACCATTGAGCAAATAACCACATAAATAAAGACACGCCAATATCACCAGCGAAATGCCTGATTTCTCCAGCAACGTTAAGTTAAATTGTTCATACATCAGGTGACTGATCAAAGGTAGTGTCAAACAAAAAAGACTCACCGATGCAGTTTTACGCAAGACACTCACTTTCGGGTCATACTTCTGGTAGCGTTCAATATCGTAAGCTTCCCAAGGCTCATGCTGCTCCACATCAGCAGGTCGCCAGCCCGTAGGCATAAACCATAGCTTGATTTTATCGCGCCATTTTTGGGTACGAACGGCATCCTTCCAAAGCCTGGCCCACCAATCAATATGCGCGTACAAAGGGTCCCAACTACGATAAGGCTTTCGCACACCAAAAACACAAGGTTCGTCTTCACGCTCCGCGACCCAAGTACCAAATAGTTTGTCCCACAGCATGATGAAGCCGCCATGATTCTTATCAACATAAATAGGGTTTACAGCATGATGTACCCGGTGCGCCGAGGGGGTATTGAGTATGCCTTCAATGAGAGGCACGCGACCAATAGCTTGGGTGTGTATCCAGAATTGGAAAAACTTATTCAATAACAACACTGTTGCGAAAACTTCTATAGGACAGCCCATCAACGCTATTGGTATGAACACTGGGAAGTTCAAGGTATCTTGAAAAGCCCCCTGCCTTAAAGCGACGCTAAAATTATATTCTTCGCTTTGATGGTGTGGTAAGTGGCCACTCCACATAAAATTTATACTATGTGCCAAACGATGACCCCAATAGTAGAAAAAGTCATAAACGAAGAAAAATATAACCCATGTGAGACCGGACTCCATGTCCCAGTCAATCAAACCAAACTTGCGAGATATAAAGTCAAAAAACAAGAACAATCCACCTTTGGTAAACAGCTCAAATATCAAGGTAACAATGCCGCAACTCAAATTGGTTAAAGTGTCATTCAGGCGCAACTTATTATAATTTTTACGCCAGAATAAAAAGGCTTCCAAACCAATGAAGGCTAGGAAAAACGGGATAGAAAATGCTACGTAATGATCTGCCATTTGCTTATCTCTGTGTAGTGATGGCATTACTTTAATGCCGTTTTCGACGCTGCCACAACCTAGCGCGGCCACCCTATTTTGCTTAAAATCCGTATTCCGCTCGTTCAATGAGCTCTGTTTGCATGTCGCTATTCAAACTTACAAAATAAGCGTTATAACCTGAAATTCTCACCAATAGATTCTTGTAGTTTTCCGGGTTTGCCATCGCGTCTTTTAATACGTCTGAATTCACCATATTGAATTGTATTTGCATACCACCTTGTTCGAAGTACGTTTTGACATAGGCGTGCATGGTGTTAACAATGTTTTCCCGAGTTTCATTGGCTGCAGGTACAAGCTTTACATTGAAGGCAATATTGTTATCCATATTTTTCGGGTCAAGTTTCGCGACGTCACGCATATTGTCCAGAAAACTTTTTGATGCAGATGCGTCAGGGGTTAAGCCAGGCGTGAATGCTTTTCCGGCTAGACGCCCTGAAGGTAGCGCCCCTGAAAGAGAGCCATAAGCAACATGTTGCGCTACTGACCAGAAACCGACCGTGTAGTCACCACCACGAAAGTTCTTATGGGCTTTATAACAACCATGTATCAAAGATGTTACCCTGTTCGCCATGTCTACGGACTCATCACAACCAGAGCCGAATCGTGGAACCTTCCTGCTAACCATCGCGTGCAAAGAGACATTATTCTCGAAGTTGGTATCAATAGCTTCTTTAAGTTCAGGGAAGGAAATTCTTTGCTCATCGAATACTAGCTTTTTAATCACCATTAATGAGTCGACCACATCAGAAAGTCCAATATTAAAACTACCCGAAGTATTATAGTGAGCACCGCCTTTTGTAACGTCTTTGGCATTACTCACTGCGCCTTGAATAGCCGTACTTAATAACGGCGTTGGACGAAGATATGAGTAGGCTTCGCCTGCCATATTATTCAGCTGTACAGTGTTATCAATTACGAATTTCTGTTGGACTGCAAAGGCCTCAAAAAAGTCATCAAATGTTTTGAAGTCATGCTTTTCAACTCGCCCAGTTTTTGGGCCTAGATGCCAATCCATCAAAGGGTGATAACCATTATTCAAAGCCATTTCGAGACCCGCCACCATGTTCACTGAAGTCGCACCAGTGTGACTCATATGCTTTCCGGACAAAGTAACTTCTACACAACCTGTTGAGGCCCAGTCTCTCAAGTCCTCAATATCATCTGAATTTTGTTTAAACGCTTCGATTACTGCATCATCATTATGCATAGACGGTGTCGCAACCGTAATGTAATTAACTTCACACAAGCGTTTTAGGTAGGTATCGCTGTTGACGCCTAATTTGAAGCGGGCATTCATATTGGGGTCATTAATTGACAATATTTCTGTGACTTTCAAAAATATATAGGTCATATCATTCACCGCATCTTTGCCCTTTCGAGTCACGCCTCCCACCGTGATGGCTGTTTGCGACTGGCTGCCACCGAACAAGTAATTCGATACATCCGGTACCAAGGCATGATGTTCGGCATTTCTGAGGATATAGCAGGATATGAGTTCAATCGCATGTTCGACGTAATTCTGCCTTTCATCCTTTGTAGATAGTTCAGCCATATCTTTTTCGAAATAGGGTTGAAACAGTTGATCCAACCTCCCTGGGGAAAGCGATACGTTGGTGTTTTCCATGATCAAACCTATCCACGATATCCACGCAGAATTAACTGCTTCATCAAGGTTTCTAGATGGGTTCATTGGAACATGCTGACAAATCTCATAAAGCTGATTAAGTTCTTCTTTTCTTTTTGGATCTGTTTCTTTGGCCGCTAAACAGTGTGCCTCTTTGGCTAAATTTTCGGCATAAGTATTTAACCCTTCCAGACATAACTTCATCGATTCCAAAGTATTTAATTTATCGACAATTTCTGCTTGTTCTAATGTATCCAGTACTTCTGTTTGTTGAATTTCAAGTATTCTAATTTCTTGCAAAACCTCTTCAATCATCGCGAGTGTTCCATCATTCACAAAGCGTGGAAGGTCGGGCACCGTATGTGACATGCTAACGGTCTTAAAATTGAAGGAAGCCACATAACGCTCGTCAACTCGCTGACAAAAAGGGTAATTATGCGTCTTGTTTATCCAAGCTCGAGTCGTTTTCTTCGCCCAGAATGGAAACAGGTCATGGAGGTCTTTAGCGGTTTGATCCGAAATTTTATAGGGCGCAAGTAAGCGGTCATTAATTGAGCCCAGCTCACCCCATATCATGGTGCCTACTGTATCAGGATAAATAACAACGCTAACCTGCTCCGGACAAATAGTCCCTGCAATTAAGCTATCAGGCCTAATAATCGCTTTTTTGTTTTCCATCAAATATTTAAAAGCATGTGCCTGACGAAGCTCCGGCACCCAAGGATTACCATTATTATCAGTTTCAAAACCATGCGTTCGATACCATTGTGTCAGTAGTACGGGTCGTTCTGATGAAATTTCAGGTTGGGTTGACGTATGTAAGTCATACAGTTTTTTGGCCTGTGGAAAGGAGTCTAGCTGGTATTTCGACAGATAGGGCTCATCCAGATACCTGACTCCAGAGTCCATGATATCGGTACTCAAACCTGAATTCTTTCGATCATTCAAATCCTTTGAGATAGAAGGGTCTTGTGGCACATACTTCTGCTCCTTCGATTCAATTTCTAGTCGATTGGCTTTCTCCATCATTTTCTTGTACCGCTTACCCAAAATAAGCGATACAAAAAAATTGAATGCCTGAAGGTAGGCCATATTGCCATCTAGAATAATTTGGTTATTTAAAATGAGGTGTAATAGCTCGTTCGGCGTAATTTTGGCCGCTTCTTTCAATACGTCATCATTAATAAATCGCATGGTCGCATCCGCATGCTCGGGGATATATTTGAGTACCGAAACATGTCCATCCTGAAACACAATGGCTTGTTCCATAGAACCGGTTTCCGTTTTCATACCAATACAGAAATTGATCCATCCATCGGTATTTTTTAACTTATTTCTTAGAGACGGCCTTAAATTCAATTGCGACGCAATTAGTTTAAGGGTCCAGTTAGTTAAATGGTTCAAGTAGTTTCGGTTTGTGTTAGCTGTTACTTTGATGTTGTTTCTTGTCATTGTATTTATCATGCTTTAAAGCCCCATCGTATACTTATATTTTTTGTGTTATTGCGCTTAAATCACTTGGATACCCATGGATGTAAATGTTTCTCCGCATTCTTTCACTCTCTGATTGGGCATCCATTTATCCATGCAGCTGTTTTCACCTAAAAACGATTGAATGCCTAATTTTAGGTTTTTTTCCTGCCACATCGGGTGATAAGCCATGAGCTGTGTTGTTGTCACACCCTGTTCCTTATAAAACGAAGCAATTGCAGTGAGATTTCCTGGCGTGTCAGTAATATTCGGAACCAGCGGTGTCCTTGGTAAGATCTTCACGCCTCCCGCGAGATATTGCTGTTGAAGTTTCTTGAAGTTATTCAGGATAGTGGTATTTGTTGGGCCGCAATATTTTCTATGCAATTCCTTATCTATCAGTTTGATATCAAAATATATGAGATCAACATACGGATAGACGAGCGCATTGAATTTGTCGTAATTAAATTGTCCGCTAGTTTCTATCAGAACGTGAATACCTTGCTCTTTAAGGCCTTTTGCCGATTCCGCTAAGAACGCCATATTCAAAGTAGGCTCACCACCCGAAAAAGTAACGCCGCCATTTGAACTGTCAAAAAACGGTTTATCTTTGACGACGGTACGAACAATTTCTTCCACCTGCATTTCATGTCCCACGCTCTCTAACGCACCGGAGGGGCATTGTTCCACGCACTCAAAGCACAAGTCACAAGAGTCACGATCTATGAAAAAAGGGTTATCGAAAGAGAGCGCACTTTTAGGACAAACATCGATACAGGTATGACTACCCACGCAGACCTCAGAGTCGAAAGATATTTCTACCTCCCGTTTTTTACTTTCAGGGTTATGGCACCAACTACATGAAAGCGGACAACCCTTAAAAAAAATAACCGAACGAATTCCTGGGCCGTCATCCAAAGAATTTCCTTTTATTTCTAATGTTAGTGGGCGCTTAGTCATATCAAACCTTCTTTGTACACAATCTATTCGTAGCTGAATACGTTCAACTCAAGAGAAAACACTCGTTAGCTAGAGCATTGTTAAAGCGCTTTCCAGTTAAGTGTATTGCTAGCTACTTTTTCGTTATCTAAAATTTACTCTCTTTGAATGAAAAAACTTGTCAAAATACGTCAATTTATTGTTATATTATGTCGATTAGCACTATTTCTAATCGTTTACATTTGCACACCAACTATCACAACTCCCAAGGAGGTCAGTTAAATGGGCATATTGCTAGCTAACAGTGCTTCCTTAATGGGGTACTCAGAACTTGTCAGAGAATTAGGTGGCAGCCCTGAAGAATTAGTTGTGCTGGCAGGTTTAGATACTGACTTACTCAATAACTTTGAACAGATGATAAGTGGTGAAGCACTGGCTCGTTTGTTTGACTTGTCAGCCCGAGAATTATCTTGCCCATGTTTCTGCCTGTTATTGTCCCAACGACAAAGTATTACGGTATTGGGGCCAGTTGGCCTGATGATGCGTAAATCATTAACCCTCCATGATGCTTATAAAGCCTTGGAAAAGTACATTCACCTACGTAGTGAGGCAGGTACATTTAGCTTGGAAGTGAAGCATGAGATTGCCATCATTAAATATCTCCCCCATATACATGGTGAAGACCATTGTCGACAAATAAGTGATTTATCTTTGGGGATAGGTTGTAACTTAATTCGCTTATATATTGGTAAGGGCTGGAACCCGAGAGCCGTCTATTTCAAGCATCAAGCCCCGCCGGATCTTGCTCCTTATAATATGCTCTTCCACGCGCCAATATCATTTCAACAGGAATTTAATGGTTTAGTTTTTGACGCCAATTTACTGAATTCCACTCTAGGCACTTTTGAACCTGAAATTAAGCAGTTTCTTGGCAGTTATCTGGATGAGCTTGAACGCTCAAGAAAGCAAGATATGGTGCATCAAGTTGGCATGCTGATTAGAGATTTACTACCTAAAGGTGCTTGCTCGCTCAAGAATGTTGCTCAGCTTCTGGGTTTAAAAGAACGCGCTCTGCAAAGGCGTTTAAGTAACGAAGCCTATAGCTTTCAACAGGTTCTTGACCAGATAAGACAACAAATGGCAAAAGAGTTTCTGGACTCTCCAGACACTAACCTCACTAACCTGGCTCAGATTTTAGGCTATGCAGACTTAAGCACTTTTTCAAAAGCCTTTAAACTTTGGTTTGGTGTATCGCCTTCACGCTACAAGCGGAACTAAAAATTCAAGCTATAACCTTGTTACCAAATAACAAGGTTCATCTATACCATTGCAACTATTTGAAGCTGAAGGCTTCTCCGGTGACGAAATACATTGTCGTCCAATTTATAAACAAATAAGACCTGCTCTCCTACCTGAAAAGGAACTGGTTCATTAGACTCAATGGCATTAAACCAGATAGCATCAATAAGCTGTCCATTTTTTTCTAATTGCAATTTAACATGTGTGCCATCACCTACTTTTTTGTGATGAGTCACAATAAACCCTCCACAAAATATGGGTAATGGGAAGTCTCTTCCCCATGGGTCCAACTGATTTAACATGTCGACACTATCCAGTGATAACCCATCCTCAGGTAGATCACCATCGACCCAGAGTTCAGGTTTCAGCTCTCTCCCTTTCAATAGTTCATTTACAGCCACTTCGAACTCCGTTGAGAATGCTTCAATATTCTCAACGACAACTGTAGCTCCCGCAGCCCCCTCATGCCCACCGAATTTAGCGAGCAAGTCTGGGCGCTTATCATGCACAGATTGTAAGACATCCCGGATATTAAGACCGGGTATAGAGCGGAAAGAACCAGAAGCTAATCGCCTCCCTTTTTCATCCAAAACCTGCCCCACTTCATCTCGTGATCCAGCGCCCTTGGGCGCGAACATAGCCGAAGGTTTGCCGTAACGTTCAACCAGGCGACTTGCAGTAATACCATGAACACCACTGTGACCATCTTCTAAATACAGAACAATCGACTGCCCATCTAGCTGATCGGCCTTCTCAAATGCTTTTTCTCGAAGGTTCTTCTCAATAGTCTTACGCTGCTCATTTTCTTGTTTAAGCGTATTCCAGTGCTCTGTCGCATCTGCAACAGTTTCAGCCACTAAAAAACGGAAACCAACTTCAGCCCAATCTAGCCTACCTGCAGCAGCGACGGCAGGAGCAAGCTGGAACCCGATTGTCTGTGAACTAACTTCAAGATCACGCATCTGGTCACAAAAGGCTTCCCAACAAGGCCTTACTCTTTTATTAATAAGTGCTATTCCCTTCTTAACCAAAGCTCTATTGGCATAACTAAGGTCTGGTCTCAATGAAACACAATCGGCGACAGTAGCGACAGCAACATAGTCAACCAGTAGGCTCAAAGATGGAATATCAGCCAAATAATTTTGCTTTAATAGCTCAGACCGAACTTTCGCCATTGTAAGAAATGCAACGGCGGCACCACACACATAAGGATCATATTGAGACTCTTTTCTAGTTGGATTTACACAAGCGTAAGCTGAAACTGGTGGCCCCTCTACAGGAAGAGCATGATGATCCGTCACGACAACATCTCGACCTGCGGCTGCCAGCCTCTTTATACGAGGTTCGTCACTAGAGCCTTTATCTGCCGATATAACCAGAGTTGCATCCGACTCAATAATTTTTTCTACAACGGCATCTGTAATTCCATACCCATCTATTAATCTATGACTAGTAACAACGGCCAACCTATCTGGCGAAACCTTAAAGTGATCAACAAATGCGGACCAAAGTACTGCTGCAGATGCCTGCCCATCCATGTCATGATCAACTGCAAATACTATTTTTTCATCACTGACAATTGCACTAACAATTCTATCGACCGCTAACGACATATCAGGAATTTTTTCAGGATCTTCTAAATTCCTGAGAGAGGGAGACAAACAAGCCTCTTTTGTTACCGAAGATTCAATCCTGCTTGACAGTACTTCCGCTAACCAGGGTTTAATCCCTTGGCTTAAAAGTTCAGAGCAAATAGTTTCATCTTTTTCTCTATGTCGAATAACGACCTCAGGCTTCATAGCCTCTCCTATCAATGTGTATATTAAAATCTAACGCGACTACTCTAACTGGTACTCGATGCTCGTTACAAAATAATGAATCTAATCAGTCAATGCAGTCAGTCGTTTCTCAAAGACAGAAAAAAAGCACGAAGACATCGTCTTGGTGCTTTAGGTTAACCATATTGGGTATTAGAAGTTTTAGCTTCTTCGATGCTTTACAACATAAGCATGAACTTCGCTCAAATTATTAGGAAGCACCTCGTAAGACTCTTTTCTTTCATATAAGTCTGCAAGATGATGAGGAAGTTCCGGCGTAATACCCACACCTGATTTTTCAACCGCTTCGGGAAATTTAACGGGATGAGCTGTAGCCAAAGTGACCATTGGAATAGAGCCATCTCTCCGACAAATTCGGGCGGCTTCGACCCCAATAGCTGTATGAGGGTCAATTAAGTATTCTGTTTGATCAAATACTTCTTTAATGACCTCACAAGTACGATCATCGTTAACAGAGCAACTATCAAATAACTTACGAGCAGCAAGCCATCGGTATTCTTCAATAGCACCAGATTGTTTTTTCCACGCTTCCATTTGCCCTGCTAACGCTAGGCCATCACGCCCGTATAAATCAAACATCAAACGTTCGAAGTTACTTGATACCATGATATCCATGCTAGGCGATAAAGTATGATGCAAGCCTTCTAACTTGTAATCATTTTGACTAATGAAGCGATGCAAAATATCATTTTTATTCGTAGCGACAACTAATTGATTAATTGGCAACCCCATATTACGGGCTAAATAACCGGCAAAAATATCACCAAAATTTCCTGTTGGAACAGAAAAAGAAACACTACGACTTGGACCACCTAAAGAAAGTGACGCACTAAAATAATAAACAATCTGAGCCATAATCCTTGCCCAGTTTATTGAATTAACCGCAACTAGGCGGGTACCAGATAAAAACGACTGATCATTAAAACTATCTTTAACCATTTGCTGACAGTCATCAAAATTGCCTTCAATGGCAATATTAAAAACATTATCACCTAACACTGTCGTCATCTGTTTACGTTGTACATCTGAGACGCGGTTATGAGGATGAAGAATGAAAATATCGACATTATCACAATGTTTACAGCCCTCAATAGCCGCTGAGCCGGTATCGCCGGAAGTTGCACCTAAAATAACGACTCGTTCATTCCGTTTTTTAAGTACGTGATCAAGCAAACGACCCAGCAACTGCAGTGCAAAATCTTTAAATGCCAGTGTTGGGCCGCGAAATAATTCAAGAACCCACTCATTTTGATCTAACTGCACTAATGGGGCTACAGCGGTATGATCAAAAACGGCATAAGTTTCATCGATCATTAACCTAAAATCATTTTCCGGAATTGAGCCTTCCACAAAAGGATACATGACATTAAATGCCAAGATTGTGTAAGGGAGCCCTGCCCATGACGCGATCTCTTCCTGAGTAAAGCGAGGGAGTGTTTCAGGCACATATAAACCGCCATCCGGCGCTAGCCCTGTTAACAAAACATCTTCAAACCCTAATGCTGGCGCGGAGCCTCTAGTACTAATATATTTCACGTTGATAACCAACTTTGTTATTAAATGCGTTTAATTAAAATGCTCAACACGAATGCGAACTACATTACCGATAGTTGTTCCCAGAGCTTCAATTTTCTCAATCGCTAAATTAATCTGTTTCTCTTGAACTTCATGAGTCAACAAAACCAAAGGAATTGTATTATTTTCTTGCTCACTCTCCTTTTGCATTACTGATTCAATATTAATCCCTAGATCGCTTAAAATAGAAGCGACTTCTGCCAAAACGCCAGGATGATCTTCAGCAGTTACCCTTAAATAGTAAGCAGAAATTATTTCTTCAATTGGGATCACTGGTAACGCTTGTAACTTTTCAGCTGAAAAGCCTAAATAAGGCACGAATTCCTCTGACTTTGAATTAACAACTCTTGCTACATCAACCAAGTCAGCGATAACAGCAGAAGCGGTTGCCTCAGAACCTGCACCAGCCCCGTAATAAAGCGTTTGACCAACAGCATCACCATCCACCAATACGGAATTCATGACACCATCAACTTTTGCAATTAGTTGATGCTCAGGTATAAGTGTTGGGTGCACTCTCAGTTCAAAACCGTTTTTCTGCCTACGAGCAATACCAAGATGCTTTATACGGTAACCTAACTCTTCTGCGTTATTAACATCAAGTGT
Organism: uncultured Oleiphilus sp.; assembly: GCA_913020495.1. Lineage (GTDB taxonomy): Bacteria > Pseudomonadota > Gammaproteobacteria > Pseudomonadales > Oleiphilaceae > PZPK01. The sequence goes on along the minus strand of CAJWBJ010000072.1, from coordinate 5,885 downwards.
CGATATTTTACTTATACCTTCCGTAAAAGTTTTCTCAAACTGTAAAGGTACGCCAAATGCAACGGACGCTAATATTGCTAACTTGTGTGCGGCATCAATGCCTTCTACATCAAAGGTAGGGTCAGCTTCAGCATAACCAAGTGCTTGCGCTTCTTCTAGTACATCAGCAAAGTCCCGGCCTTTATCTTTCATCTCTGTCAAAATAAAATTACCAGTGCCATTAATAATGCCAGCTAACCAGTTAATTTTATTGCCAGCCAACCCCTCTCTCAAGGCTTTGATGATTGGAATACCGCCTGCGACACCAGCTTCATAAGCGACTATTACATTGTGCTCAGCAGCAAGGGCAAAGATTTCATTACCATGCTCTGCAATCAGTGCCTTATTTGCAGTAACAACATGTTTGCCATTTCTAATCGCAGAGCAAACGATTTCTTTTGCTAAATCATAGCCACCGATCAACTCGGCTACGACATCGACTTCTGGGTTATCTATCACGTCCATTAAATTCGTTGTAAACGCAATACCAGTCATATCACAATTATTCTTTAAACTTCTAGATCCGACGTGAACTACATCGACCTGACAGCCAGCTCTTGCAGAAATCTCATGTTGATTTCGTTTAATAACGTTAATGACACCGCTGGCGACTGTTCCTAACCCACAAATTCCGACTTTCAGGGACTTCAAGCTAATATCCTCAGTTTATTTTGTATTTAACAGGTAAAAAAGTTAAACGTAGTATACCCTTTCAGAAGAGAAAAAAAATCAGAGTACTACGATATTTGAGGTACATTTTGGAAAAGAATAAGAGCAGATATGAATAAACATTTACACACTTCAGGAATATTAATTTTCACTTTATTTTTAACTGCCTGTAATGGGCCATTTAGCGATTACAACAATTTAGATCTAAAAAAGGAATTTAGCAAATGTGACTATAGCCGCCTATCACCAGCAGGAGCGCAAAGGTGCAACAATATCAAAAAGGAGTGCGAGCTAAGAAAAGAAGAGAGCGGCTTCCGATGTTAATCTAGAAGCCTATTCACAATATTTAAAAGCGGCTAAAGTATGCCTAAGCCTTTAGCCAACTTATCAGCAGTAAGATAACCTGGCACTAAAGTACCATCCTCTAGAACAATTGCTGGCGTACCGGTTACTCCCAACAACTGACCTAATTCAAACTGATCAGAAACAGGGTTTTTACAATCCTTACTCGGAATAGCTCTACCATTCTTAGCCAAGGTTAGTGCGTCCAACTTATCTTCCGCACACCATGCAGATACAAACTTATTATAAGACTCACTTCCAACACCAGCTCTAGGATATGCTAGATAACTCACCTCAATCCCTAACTCATTCATTCTAGGGACTTCTTTATGCAGTTTACGGCAATATCCACAGTCAATATCTGTAAATACAGCAATTTTAGCTAAGGTCTTTCCTTTTGGAGAAAATACAATTTTTTCACTTTCACCAACTGATGCTATCTTACCAGCGCGAGCTTTTTTCTTTCGTGTTTCGGACAAATTATTGAGCTGCCCCCCTGCAGTACTATAGAGATCACCCGTTAAAAAAAATGTCCCATTCTCATCAGTAAATAAAACTTCACTATTGCCAGATTCAACGCGGTATAAACCAACCATTTCACTCTTTTCAATTTTGTCGATCTTTAATGAAGGCATGACTTTAGTGAGATTTTGTTTTATCTCTACTTCTCCAGCTATTAAAAATGATGACGTCACTGCAAGTAAGCTGAAAGCCAACAAATGTTTATAAACGTTCATTAAACACCCCTTAAAAAATAAAATTAGTATATTGTCTGACACGCTAACTATTATTTAGTTCAGTCGCAAGCAAGATAATATTACTATTTGAACATGTAAAGTTCCCACCTGAATAAATCAAATGTACAGAACAACACCAATCTACAACAAAGCCACAATAAATAAGACCTTAAACGCAAAAAAGGCAGATGTATCTAAACACCTGCCTTTCAACGTCTACTTAAGAGCAACCGCTCAAATTTAGCAAATATTAACCTAACTTCTCTTTAATACGAGCAGCCTTGCCACTTAATTCTCTCAAGTAATATAATTTTGCTTGACGAACATCACCACGACGCTTCACTTCAACGCTATCGATCTGCTTACTAAACTTTTGAAATGTACGCTCGACGCCTACACCATAAGAAATTTTACGGACAGTGAAAGATGAATTAAGGCCACGATTACGTTTTGCAATTACAACACCTTCATAGGCTTGTAAACGCTCACGAGTACCTTCTTTTACTTTTACTTTTACAACAACAGTATCACCTGGACCAAAACTAGGGATTTCTGTCTTCATTTGCTCAGCTTCTATTGCATTAATAATGCTATTCTTACCGCTCATCTTACACTCCTAAATATTATTCGCATGCTATATACACATATTATAAGTGTACAGAGGCCTACCTGGTTATATCTTCTTACTTCTAATTTTCTTTACTGCTATCTTCAATATACTCTTGAAGCAATATTTTCTGCTCCTGATCCATCTCAAAAGCCTCCAACAAATCAGGACGCCTTTGCCACGTACGACCTAATGACTGCTTAAGCCGCCATCGACGTACTTTTTCATGGTTCCCCGACATAAGTACATCAGGAACACATTCTTCAGCAATTTTTTCAGGTCTAGTGTAATGCGGGTGATCCAATAAACCACTCACAAATGAATCCTCATTTGCTGACTCATTATGACCTAAAACACCGGGAAGCAGCCTTGAAACTGCGTCCACTAATACCATTGAAGCGAGTTCACCACCGCTCAAAACAAAGTCACCAATTGATATTTCTTCATCAACTTCTGACTCTATAAGCCGCTCATCAACACCTTCATAACGACCGGACACTAAAATAAGCTTATCAAAAGTAGCTAACTCTAGCACTTTCTTATGATCAAGCTTTACCCCTTGAGGAGAAAGATAAATGGTTCTAATCTTCTCACCCTTATGCTTCTTTGCCGCATTTTTTGCTGCCAAGATAGCATCCTGCAATGGCTGAACTTTCATCAGCATTCCAGGACCACCACCATAAGGTCGGTCATCAACTGTTTTATGTCGATCTTGTGTAAAATCTCTAGGATTCCATGCCTCCATGGATATCAAGCCAGCTTTAGCAGCCCGACCTACCACGCCATAGTTTTCGATTGCACTGAACATTTCCGGAAACAGTGTCACTAAACCATAGTACATCTTAGATCCACTCAAAAATCAGGATCCCAATCTACCTCGATAATACCCTTATCAAGATCTACTGATTTAACTACCTGGCCTGGTAAATAAGGAATCAAACGCTCCTTACCATCTAAACTTTCTTTACACTTTTTAACGATCAATACATCATTTGATCCTGTTTCAATCAAATGACTTACTTTTCCTAACAACACTGAATCTGAAGTTACTACCTTCATTCCCTCTAGCTGATGCCAATAAAACTCCCCGTCTCCAAGGTCAGGCAACTCACTTTGAGGAATAGTAACAAGAGACCCACAATACTGTTTAGCAACTTCTCGATCATTACACCCATCAAGCAGAGCTACAAGCCCGGTACCATGAGATTTACAATTGAGCACTTTAACAGTATGTTTTTTCCCTGAATTATCTAAAATCCAGTTCTTGTACTTACAAATATTTTCTTTTTCCTGAGCATATGAAACTACTTTCACCCAGCCTTTTACGCCATAAACCGAAGTAATCTTACCCATAACTGCAGTATTTTCTTTTACACTCACAGGCATTCCTTCCTAGCTAACACTTTTAAAATAAAAAGCCGACGCAAACGATTAAATATCTGCCTTATGCTGCTGTAGCGGCTTCTTTCAAAAGTGATTTAACACGATCTGAAGTTGTAGCACCTTTGCTCAACCAGTGGTCTATACGATCAGATTGAACTCTTAGACGTTCTTCCTGACCACGTGCCAAAGGATTAAAAAATCCAACACGCTCGATGTAACGACCATCTCGAGCTGAACGGCTGTCAGTGACAGTTAAATGGTAAAAAGGGCGCTTCTTAGAGCCACCACGAGATAAACGGATAGTAACCATTGCGTTTTTGATCCTGATTTCAGTTAAAAAATACCCACGCATATCACCCACTTAAATCAGACGATGGCGTTCGAACGGGCGCATATTCTAGAGCATATCAATAGAATTGAAAATACTATTTTCTATTTTTTGCATTATTTCTAGTATTAATTCAAATTTTCCTTAAAAAACAAGGCGTCCACCTTAAATATTACATACGACCAAGTGGGCCACCACCACCGCCCGGCGGCATCATCCCCTGCATTCCTCGCATCATATTTGCCATACCACCTTTTTTTGTAAACTTTTTCATCATCTTTTGCATCTGTTTGTGCTGCTTAAGCAATCGATTGATATCTTGGATCTGAGTACCAGAACCCTGAGCAATTCGACGCTTTCTTGAATTATTAATTACATCAGGAAATTTTCGTTCTTTAGTTGTCATTGACGAAATAATCGCTTCCATTTGCCCTAGTGATTTATCGTTCACCTGCTGTTGCGCCGCCTGAGCCATCTGCCCCATACCAGGCAACTTATCCATCAAACCTGCAACCCCGCCCATATTCTTCATTTGCATTAATTGGTCACGAAAGTCTTCTAAATCGAAACTCTTACCCTTCTTGATTTTTTTAGTGAGCTTCTCAGCCTTCTTTTTGTCAAGCTTACGCTCGGCTTCTTCTATTAAGCTTAGAACATCACCCATACCCAATATACGCGATGCAACTCTATCTGGATGAAATGGCTCAAGAGCATCAACCTTTTCACCAACCCCCATGAACTTAATAGGCTTACCAGTGATAGATCTAACTGATAACGCAGCACCACCCCGAGCATCGCCATCCGTTTTTGTTAAGATAACCCCCGTTAAAGCCAATGCCTCATCAAATGCCTTCGCAGTATTCGCTGCATCCTGACCTGTCATGGAGTCGACAACAAACAAAGTTTCTATCGGGGTAATCGCTTGGTGAAGTGCCTTAATTTCTGACATCATCGCTTCATCTACAGCCAAACGACCAGCTGTATCCACAATCAAAACATCAGCAAACGTCTTTTTCGCCTCATCTATCGCTGCAGTAGCTATTTCAATAGGGTTTTGATTATCGAAACTTGGAAAAAAATTTGCTTCAACCTCACCCGCAAGCGTTTCTAGCTGTTTGATTGCGGCAGGCCGATACACATCAACACTTACAACCATTACTTTTTTCTTTTCACGCTCTTTAAGGTAGCGCGCTAATTTAGCAACGGATGTTGTTTTACCAGCCCCTTGAAGCCCCGCCATTAAAATCACAGCAGGTGGCTGAGCATTTAAAGCCAAGCCTTGCGAGGATTCGCCCATCATCGCAACAAGCTCAGAATTTACAATTTTTATAAATTCCTGACCTGGAGATAGACTCCTCATTACTTCATGACCAATTGCCCTCTTGCGAACCTGCGCAATAAATTGCTTCACAACAGGCAATGCGACATCAGCCTCCAACAAGGCCATCCGAACTTCCCGCAAAGTCCCTTTTATATTTTCTTCGGTAAGCTTAGCCTGCCCAGTAACTTTTTTAAGACTATGGGATAAGCGGTCAGTTAGATTCTCAAACATGTTTAATCTCTATATTTAGAACGTTACTTACGCCCTACTTTTAGCGAAGCAGGTGCCATTAACGCTATTTTATTTCAGTGTCGTGATGTAAATATGATAAAAAAGGCGCATTATAACCATTACTGCACCCTAATTTGAACTATAAGCCGATTTAACAAGCCGAAAAATGAATATTTTAGCTCTCAGCATTTTATCTATTGGTCTTTATTCTTTCGGAACGCTTTACCA
>CAJWBJ010000071.1 GCA_913020495.1 uncultured Oleiphilus sp. | reverse complement strand
ATCTTGATAAAGTGTTATCTGATTCCAGTAGTGGTGTAGATTTACCTGCAGCTGTGATCGTTGAAACGGTACAAGGTGAAGGCGGTATTAATGTAGCGAGCTTTGAATGGCTTCGAAATTTGGAAGCGGTGTGTAAAAAACATGAGGTGCTGTTGATTGTCGATGACATTCAAGCGGGTTGTGGACGGACCGGAACGTACTTCAGCTTCGAAGAAGCAGGCATTAAACCGGATATTGTGACCATGTCCAAATCGTTAGGGGGCTATGGTTTGCCTTTTGCCGTTGTATTATTCAGCCCTGAAATAGACCAATGGAAACCAGGCGAACATAACGGTACTTTCCGCGGCAACAACTTTGCATTTGTCACAGCAAAAGCGGCCATTGACCTCTTCTGGTCAGATAATCAATTTTCCCAAGAGATTAAGCGTAAAGGCGAGTATGTTGCAACGCGCCTTAACGCCATCGTAGAAAAACACGGTGAAGGTAACTTTACTACACGTGGTCGCGGAATGTTTCAGGGAATAAACTGTGTTGATGGCGAGCTAGCAGGAAAAATCACCCGTAGAGCTTTCCAGAACGGACTGATTATAGAAACTAGCGGAGCAGATGATCAAGTAGTCAAGTTCTTATGCCCCCTTATTATCAGTGATGAAAATTTAAAAAAAGGCATTGATATTGTTGAAGAGGCCATTAGCTACGTGTGTTCGAAAGAAGACACTATGCCTGAAGAAAATGATTACTTTGACGACGTACGCATCGATAGCGAAGGTCAGGAATAAATATGATCGTTAGGCATTTACAAGACGCAGAAAAAACCAACCGAAAAATAGTCTCACCAGATGGCAATTGGGACAGCACCCGACTGCTGCTAAAAGAAGATAATATGGGGTTTTCATTTCATATCACCACCATTTACGAAGGCGCTGATTTTCAAATGCATTACCAGAATCATTTGGAATCGGTATTTTGCATATCGGGAGAAGGTGAGGTTGAATCATTAGTTGATGGCAAGAAGTACGCTATCGCTCCAGGGACTGTATATATCCTGGATAAACATGACAAACACATACTACGAGCATTTAAAGAAATGAAAATGGCTTGTGTTTTTAATCCACCGTTAAACGGTAAAGAAGTACATAATTCTGAAGGCGCTTATGAATTAGATGCAGAGACTATTGTGTCGCTTGAGTCATAAGTAAATCTCTGGTTACTTAGTATTCAGTGTATGCCGTTTATGTTTCAAAGCCCTCTTTGCAAGAGGGCGCTTACTTAAAGCTTTCAAATAGGTTAGTCCTATTTAAAACTCCATCATATTAGTTCGTTTCCAAAACCGCGAACAGTTACACAAAATAATCGATCGCTACCAACTCTCTAGCACTCTCATCCGTATTCAAAAAATTAGTGGTGGAAATTGGTTTATATCCCAATTAACAATATGCATATAATTGCCCCACTTTAATAATGGAAAATAAACTCACAAGGATATATCGTGCAACCTATCAATACTTTAGCTTTTTTATTCACCCTAGCCTTTCTTCTAACGGGCTGTAGTAGCAGTGGACCTTCAGACAGTCTCAAAATTGGTTCTATTTTTACCGATATCGTTCATTATCATCCAAGTTTTTATAGCAAATGGGATGTCACGCCAAATAGCTCAATACGTTTCACCGTATCAGTTAGTATCAGTGACACCCAAGGAACTGATAATTTGAGCGACCTTTATTTTCACGACAAAACAAATGATAGGTATTTCGATATGTTAGGAGGACCTGACAATCTAACAAAAGAAGAATGCTACTACCCTGAGTTCAATATATTTGAATGCAGATATTACTCTAGCATTGACATTAACCGAGTAAATTTGGCCAATTGGGAAGTTGTCGTCGAGAATAAACAAGGTAAAGTTAACCGTAAAGACTTTGAATTTTTACTCCCTGGCGGAGATCAAATTAATGACGAGCATTTTGTCTATTCAAGTGTATATAACGGTTCAACTAATAATGGCATTGCTGCGTTAGAAGCCATGACCACAATCAATAATGGTCTTTTATTTAGCTCCAACCCAAGCTTACAGTCATTCCACATTGAGTTTGATAACACAGACAACCGCGCTACTCATTACAGCTTTGACTTCTATAACGCCACAGCCAATATAAGCTACATAGCGAAAACAAGACCAGACAGCCCCAGCATTGAAAGTATGCCCATTATTGAGAACCAAAAAACTTCCATTGATATTCCATGGTCAGAAATCACCTTATACGACAACAATACAATAAATGATATCAACGGCCTACATATCAAGCTTTATGATGAGCCCATAGAATGGTTAAGCGACGACCTATGGTTTAATTTTATTAGCTACTCAGAGTTTCTAACTCTTTCACCTTAGTACTTTATATATACGATCACCTCTAATAATGAAATTACGTTATTATAAAAACTCGAAATAGTTTGATTAACATCACAAGTAACATAACTAAACAAAACTTCTTCTAAATCTTGTACTTACCCGCTTGTTGAATTATGGGTTCGTGTCTATGCTGAAATACTTCGCTATCTAAGAATAAAAAATCAAGGTACTAAATTTATCGGATTTTGATTAGTAGCGCCCAGTTTGAATAATGGGTTTAAGGACGACTACGCGTCGATTTTGTGAAAATATTATTGTTAATAAAAAATGGAGAATTAATTAATGAAGCGTCTTGGATTAAGTTTGGCAATTGCTGCAGCGATGGGATTAACGGCTTGCGGTGGATCTAGCAGCAGCTCTAGCACACCTTCAGCTGCAACAGTAAGTGGTACAGCAAGTAAAGGCATCGTTATAGATGGTCAAGTAAAAGCCTTCTTGTTTGATGAAAATGGAGTTCCTGAAGTTACAGCTATTGCCGAAACGACCACCGATGAAAATGGTGACTACACGCTAACAATTCCTGGTCAGCATAAAGGCAAACCTATATATATTCAGGTAACCAGTGATGGCTCTGCGACCATGAAGTGTGACCTTGCTGCAGGCTGTGATGGTGCGGCATTTGGTGAAAGTTATACATTGGATAGCACTGATTTCAGTATGGGTGCGGTAATCCCCGAGAGTTCAGGCACTGAATCTGTTGGCCTAACCCCACTTACCACGGCTGCGGCGACTAAAGCCTTGACTAGCATTGAGGCGGCTGCCGGTGATGCGGATGCGGCGGCTGCGATACAAGTGGCCAACTCAAGTGTGGCCAGCACACTGAATGATATATTAGGACTTACGGGTGCAGATGCTGTGACGTCAATTACCGACGTCCCCGTTGTCGATTTGACCGACTCAACAGAAGTTGAAAGCACCCTGAGTGATGGTGATAATACAGCGATCCAAATGGCTGCAATTAATGCTGCCGTCGTCAGTGCTGTTCAAGACGACAATGCTGGGTCAACTATAGAGCAAGCAATTACCACTTTTGCTGAAGATCTGGCAGAAGGCGCTTTGGTAGGCAACACAGCGACTCCGGGCGTGACTGACCTTGCAGAAATTCTGGCTGATGCTGTAGACATTCTGGGTGAAGTTGATGCCGGCGAGCAAGACGCAGCACTTACTCAGATCGAGACTGATGTCACTACTGAGCAAGGGAATGCAGCCAATGAAGCCCCTGATGAAGAAGTAGACGATACCCCTAGCCCAGAAGCAAGCTCAGATGAAATTATTCAAGTCAAAGCCTTCGTTAAAGAATTAAGAGAGCTAGGCGCAACAATTGATGCTTCTACTGCCGGCACTGGTGAAAATGAGGATACCATCGAAACTATTCTGAACGATTTTGACGCTCAGATTGACGCTGCCGATATGGTAAGCAGTACCGATGCCGATGCCTCAATGACAGCATTAGGCAAAGCAGTTGAAGCCATCGTTGAAGTCTTCGATGCGAATTTTGAGCCTGGTGCGAACGGCCCAACCCTTAAAGAAGGTGCAACTATTCAGTCTATTGAGGCACTTGCAGCCTCGTCGATAAGCATTGAATCTCCAGAAACAGGGTTACTTGTTAGTATTTCTCTAAGTGGGTCTGCACTAATCTTTACGGTAGATAATGATGAATTTAACGTTACCATTGATGATGTTGTTGAGGTTAGCACCGACGTAAATGTTACAGCGACCGTGACTACATTTACCTTAGTTGATGCCATTGAAGAGACGACAACAGGTACAACCACGTCTGAAGGTGGTGAGACCACAACAGAACTTGGTAAGCTGACTGGCGCTGCAAACTTCAATATTGCAGGTTCTGTTCAGGCTGGCTCGATCGATCTGACCCTAGAAAATGGAATGGTAACGGCTGATTTAGTCGCAGATATCGACGAGGAAGATAACGAAACAGAAAATGGTCGTACCAATGAATCGGACAATACCTTTACTCTGACAGGCTTCCATCTTGATCTGAACGTAAACATGGCTCAAGTTCCAGGAACTTATAACCAGACGGTGATTACGACAGAGAATGCAATGTCCTTTAGCGGTGGTTTGGATATCACAGTATCCAGCCTAGTATTTACCGACGGTGATAATGACACCAATAATTGGCAGGCGAATACATATGACGAGACTGAAACACAAACTCTGGAACTAGACAACGTTACATTTGACTTGGATGGAACTTTTGGTAATTCCCTAGAGGAATTTGATGCTTCTTTCCACTTCGAAGGTGATGCCTCCGGTGTTGCAGCATTTAGTGAAACCTATGCTGAAAGTTTTGATGGAGAGACTTATAACGATAGCAACACCTCAGAAGGTGGCGAAACTGAAGAAGCTTACGCTTCAGCAATGATGTCATTAACGTTTGATGCCAAACTTGGTGGTATTGCAGATGAAGTCACCTTTAGCTTTGAAGTTGAGCGTACAGGCTTTGATGACGCTTCTGCGACATTAGACCTAGCATATCCTGGTCGTACGATTTCAATCGAAGCCGATGTAACGGCGATTGATGGAATTGAGCTATCTGAGAGATCTTTAACTCTGAGCAACAACGATGGTGTTGTAATGACGCTAGAAAGCAATGAAGTTGAATCTGGAGAAGACGATACGCTGACAGGTAGCATTACAATTGGTGGCGTTGAATACGGTGAGATTGATGGTGATTTCATCTTTTACACAGATACAACCTTTGAATCTGCGTTCTAATCACTCGCTAAAGTAAAAATATGGGAGGCCTTTAGGGCCTCTCTTTTTTTGTACCTAAACAATCTTATAAGAGCTAGGTCCAGGCTAAAACGACTACTGAAAGACAATGGCTTTAACGCTCAAAATACAACCCAAATTTCTACTTAGGTTTAACAAATGCAACGCATTATCTCTGCGCTGACGGCTCTTGTTTATGCAGGCCTTTCTTCAGCAGAACCTCATACCGACTCAAGCTATCAACTATATTTTGACTCTCACTCCTTTGCCTACAGCGAAACCGCGCCAATACACCAAATCGTTTCTGATTTTGAAGGGCCACACTTTGATGGCGGTAAACATTCATTCACCCATAACTTTTGGGAGATGGGTGTCAGGCGCTCAAACTGGAAAGCCGCTTATGTGATACGTTATGACTACTCACTGAACTACACCTCTGACGCCGCTGAATTAATTTACGGCGACAAGAATGATATCGCGATTGAAAAAAACCGGGAATACGACGTTTATTTGGACTTAGTGCATACACGCGCACTCGGTTTGAAACTGGGGTATCAATGGCAAGTATTAGAACAATTCAACATTGGGGTTGATATCTCGTACCTCAAAACCTCTGAATTATTAGAAGGCAAAGTCGAAGGAAAATTCACTGCAAACGACAATGACTATAGTGGCGAGGCTTATATTAACTATGTTTATTCACAAGATGACCTACTGGACAGACCAACAGACAAACCAAAAGGGCAAGGTTATGCGATAGATTTAGCCTGGGACTGGCGCTTGAATTCTAAATACAGAATGCGAGGAAAGTGGACGGACCTACTAAGCGAAATTACTTTTGATAATGCTCCCTTTACCAACGCAACGGCGAGCTCAAACCGAATTAGTTATGATAATGAAGGTAAGATCGATGTTAAACCGTTAGTCTCAGGCACTCTAGACTACCGTAAGCATCACTTGAAGTACCCAAGGCAAATGAATGTTGATGCATTTTATCAACTACAAACCGATACCGAGTTAGTCGCGGGCTGGTATCAATATGGCGACCTGAATTTCTATTCCTTGGGCACCACCTACAATACTTCGAAAGAAATCAAACTTATGACTCGTTTTGATTTCAAATCAAACGCGCTCACTTTGGGGGTGGACACATCCAATTTTAGTGTGGCTTTAACAAGTGATCGCTTGAAAATTAAAGAGGCCAGAACCTTCGGGCTCGATTTTACAACTCGTATAGAGTTTTAAAATAGAGGTTCACGTAACAGCAAGTTTTTCGCAATATGTATACGCTCTCACTCTTTGCTTGAAAAACTGGATTTAACCTACCCGCAATATTTAGTCATGCTGTCTTTATGGGATGAAGACCAAATCATGACCAAACGCTTAGTGGAATACACTCTCTTCTTAATTTTTTAGTTAATTAATATTGTTATATGCTACCGAAGAAAACAGTACATCAGCATAACTATCCAACCCACTCGCTGTCGCATTAACCTCGAACCTTTTTGAAATTTCTATGCTAAGCAGAACATTTTCAATTTCCGGATGTTCACAAATAAGACCGACCGTATCGACCATTGCAGGGCCCTTACTGTTTCTACCTCGCCAGTCTTCGTCAGAAGATACGTATCGGACACATAACTCTCCGTAACGAGCGTCAACCCATTCATGATGATGAAGTCGAATCAAACCAGCAGACCTAATCTTACCTCGCTTATGACGCTGGACTGCCTTAAGGTGGGCTTCTGCACTTTGATACATGCCTTTTCTCGGCCCGCGATTTAGCGACACCAAGATAGAATAGCTATCTTGGTCATTCAGTTGGCTCAGTTTAATCCGATGACTGGTACCATACTCAACCGCAAACCAAGATTTTTGAGTTGGCACAGTAAATGAAAACCCTAAACCTACAACCCGTTGGCCAGGCTGTATATTAGTTTTATCAAAGCTTACACAAGCACAAAGCAGTAAGATTGAAAATAAAGACACTGCTCTTATCATGTATTGACCCAGAGAAATTACAAAACGCTTCAAACCTAAAACAAGGTTCTCCCCAACGATAATTTCGCTAAGCTCAAACCTTTTCATTCCCAAAACCCACATATTTAGTAAGGCTTGTAACGATAAAACCTCATACATTGTTTCTTTTTTGTTTATCCAAACGCCTAAGTATTTTTGAGTTCATCCACCATTGATTGCATTAGTTTGCGTACATTATCAGATTCTCTTTTCAACAGAGTCTTACGTGTATCCAAGTCGACATTTAGATCATCTACTGTGATTTGCGGCTGATAGAGTTTGTACATAACTTTGAGTTCTTTGAGGCGCTTCACTAAAAACGGCACACTGAACAGGCGCGTTTCTTTTATACGATCAAAACTTTTCTTAGGTAGCTTTTTTAAAACAGGGTCAAGGCGTTTGCTGACAGGTAATGTTTTTGCCCAGTTTTCTGAACCTTGGTGAACAAGTACTAATATAGGCGTATTCAACCGCAATGAGAACTCAATAAATCGAGGGCTTAAAAAAGGTTGAATTTCTAAGCCATCACCATAGTTACAATTTTCTCCTTCAGGTTTAACAAAGAGGTCTGTAAAACCTTCCCCTTCCATTTTAGCCAAAAATTCATCGAAGTTAAGCCCCCGATCAACTTGGGTAAAATACTGTATAGCATATTTATAAATAGGAATTTGATAAAAAAAACGCCACATGATGACAATAGGACTACGGTCTTTGCCGCCATTTTCCATATAAAGCTTATTTAAGGTGATAGTACTTGCTAGCGGGCCAAGCATTGGCCCATGGTTGAGGGCAACGACCAGCTTTGGGTATTTCTTTAGGATGTCAGCCATGTCATCCGACTTGGCATTAAACGAAATCTTTTTTGCCAGAGCTCTGGTCATCGCACCAGCCAGTAATGAAAAATCTTTTACACTCTTCATATAAATATAAGGTATTCCTAGTGTTGTCGTGTATTTAAAACGGCGAACTTTACGTGATTTATACTGTGCCGGCAAACTAGGTTGTAAATATGGTCGGTGCTATCAGAAACCATATTTTTTAAATATCGCATCCAGCGTACCATTGCTCTTTATCTTCTTAAGCCCTTGATTAAACGCTTTAATAATTCTTTCATGCTTTGAATTACTTAGTCCTGAAGTTACATGCAATGCATTGGTTACTAATGCTGTTTTAGAAAATTCAATTTTATCCAAATATTCCGGACTTTGATTTTTCAGCATTGCTCTAGCGACAATCTCATCTCCTACTGCAAGGTCAACTCTTCCACTAAGTAGTTTCTTTATATTTGACAAAAGATCTTTTGTTTCTGGGCGCCTAAAGTTCTTCGCATTTAAAAAATCATCGCCGTACCCATAGCCTCTAACAATCCCAACAGATTTACCCGTTAAGCTATCCAAGCCGGAATAATCAAAGCTGTCACCTTTACGCTTGATAAATTTAATATCATTGTACAAATAGGGGTCACTATAATGAAGATATTCCGTGCGTTCTTGGGTGAGCCAAGTACCAAGCAATACATCATATTCCGCTTGTTTCACACCATTGATCGCTCTTGCCCATGGAACAAAATTCATTTCAACATCATAACCTTGGGTTTTATACGCTGCGCGGGCAATTTCTAACACAATTCCTTGGCTAGAGTCGTCAGGATCAAGAAAAGGAGGCCAAGGGTCACCTGCCGCCACAATGGTTTCTGAAAAAGATTGCGATGAAATGATGAATGTAAAAAGAAGCACTAATAAACGGCTCATAACCCACCTTTAGATGTTTGAGTTTAAAGTAGTCCAACGCTTAGATTTCAAAACGTCACATTACTTTAAAATAGACTACTTATTTATATAAACCATCATTTAAGTCATTAAAATAAACTGGGTTAGCATAATTTTAATTTCTCTTAAACTTGCAAATTGAAAATCGCAGCTAAGAAGATGCTCTTTCAAATAACCATAGCTACGACTAATTTGATTCGCCAAAGAATGGTCAGCACCACAAGTCCCTGAAAAAGGCTAAACCCAAATACCAAAACACGGATTGAAGTTTCGCGGATAGCCTGAATGAATCAAACTTTATCTAGTTCATTGCTGTTGATTAATCGCTTCAGGTCATCAGCTCCACCGATTAATACACCATTGACAAAGACCATTGGAAACGTCTTCCACCCTGTCCACATTTTTAAGGCATTCCTTTTACGCCAATCTTTAAAATAACTTCCATATTCTAGATACTCGAAGTCGTGTCCTTGCTTGCTTATTAACTTGCATGCCATTTTACAAACAGGGTTGATGCCCATACCGATAATAACCAAAGGTTTGGTTTCAACGATGCTCATTATCTCTTCAACAAAATCACGATGATTGTTGCTGATAGTATTTCTGATATCAGGGTGTATCTTGGATTCTTCAAGAATATAACGTGTCATGACCATTCCTTAACAGGCTGAACAATAATACTTACCGTACACTATAACTGTTCAGTTTTTCTAGTCGTCGGATAATTTGAAAATATGATTCTCGAAATGCTTCATAATAGAGCCAACTTTTGGCGGAATACCCAAAACACTCACTCCACTCGCGGGGTAGGCCCTAAATTCCAACCAGCTTACAAAAAACACCCTATTATTCAGCAACATATTGATAGATATCCCTCTTAGCACCTTGAAAGACCTACTTCTTTCTAAAAAAAGCGGCTCTACTTTTTACACGAAGTTTGTGCCCTGCCAACATCCATTTAACACTATTTAAGGCATTCATTATTCGAGTTTGAATGGAAGGCCCTGTACTTTCTTTTCCAATCAAAGGGGCAGTATGTGCAGCCACTAAGTTTTCAGCCTCACACCATTGGTCTGCCAGCCCCCTTGCCCAAGTCTCAAACTCTTCTGCCGCCTCCTGTCTTTTTTGCAAAGCCATAAGCAAGGTAGGATGAAAACTTAGAACATTTCTATAGCCAACCAATCCCATTACCTCTGGCAGTTCAGAAAACACCAGAGTATCGTCTACATGAATTGTTTTTGATGACAAGTGAAATACCAGAACTGAGGAGAAATGTACGTTTTCATTAGCAGAGACAAAATCAACCCCTTTAGGCACTGAAAACCTAAAGTCTTCGTCAAATAGTTTGTGCAGTTCAGGGTCTTCAGTACACAAAGGTTCCCATGGCAACTCGGGCAACTTTGAGAGATGTCTGGACGTTCCATAGAGTGCGGCATCAGGAAAACACTCATGCATTTTTTTCACGTAGACCGTATGAAAAGGATGCAGGTTCAAGATCGCCTTTATTCGCTTACCGCCTTCCGTCAACAGATTAATTTTAGAAATCATCTCTGGCGACAACAGGCAGGTATCAAGCATCACAAAATCACCGTCACTCAACCTGACCAAAGAAGCCTGCGTGCCTATTTCAACCACACCTCCAACCTTGAATGAGCCACGAATATTCCAAAAGCCATCTTCAATTTCAATCATGTCCATCTGTTGTAATTCCTTATTGTCGTAAAAGTTTGCGGTAATCTAAAGTGGCTTAACCACGACTGTTGTTAGAAGCATATAAATACACTGAATAAAGATCGTCATTAAACCAAGCTTCTCATATTTCTATCTAAACTGTTTTCAACAGTTAGCAAAGTAAGTATGTAAGGAGTACTTCTCTTATTTTGAAAACTTTTCACCTTTAAGTCATTCTGATGACTGTCATTCAAATTTATTTTGACCTGACATTTAATTGCCGACTAAGTTAGTTATTAACTTTCTGGCAAACAACAATGCTTATACCGCTTTCCACTCCCACAAGGACATGGTGCTTTTTTACGTGGTTTAATATCGTCAGCAATTCGAGACACATCTTGTTGATAAAAGTCAGAAAGTGCTTGGTATAATTTTGGGTGCTTCTTTTGCATCATTTTTGGTCGCTCAAAAAAGTATTCTGATGTGACGGCTAAAAACTCAGCTTTATTTGTTGCACCGTAATCTCTGATGTTGCAGTTATTATTTTCAATGCCCGTTATTTTATTTTCGACTAATTCAAACCAAGCGATTGAAAAAGCATATTTTTTTAATCGCTCTGGAAACCCGTCACAATCTCCATCAGCCATATCAACTAAATGAACAAATTCATGGATTCCTACATTTTGCTTATCTTTAGTATTGGAAAACCCTAGATGCAAAGCAGGTTGGCTGAGTGCCAATTTACCAGACATAGGGCCAGTACCCACCATACCGGTGATGAGTGAGTCAGGTTGACCACATTCAAACCGCTCATTGAAAGAAGCGGGTAATAAGAATACTTTCTGCACATTAAAGTAATGCCATTCTGGAAAGCCCCATACAGGAATCACAGCACTGGCAGCAACCAGTAGACGGTCTTCATCTGTTACCTCAAACTGCCCGGCTTCAACATGCGTAGTCTCCAGAAACAGGCGTACTCGTTTTTCAAATAAATCTTTATCGGATTCGCTAAGGGTTCTATAAAATGCGACCTTATGATTTAAATAAGCTGTCCAATTAGCCTGCCAACGAATGACCTTCTTCTCGGTATTTCCAATACCTGTATTTGATATAAACAGCGATTTTAGTTGATTCCACAAGCTCTTAATCATTTTATCTATCCTTGGATGAGCGCTTTGTTTTGCCCAGTTTCTTTACTAATTCGAAATAAAGCAAATAAGTTAAGTATGAGGAGCCTTGGTATTTAGGCCGAATCAGTAGATATCGAAAGAAACCTAAGTCAAACTTCCCATTACAGCAATATCTAAAGATTAAATAGCATTTTTTATCATGATAGAAAAGTTGAAAAAGCTCGCATTTTTCTGCTAGTTTTGCCTTAAATCAAAAAAGGATTTGGTAATGAAATTTGTTCTCCCTTTATTGCTCTTGATTTCTGGTTTTGCTCACGCCTATAAACCAGAGGTAGGCCATAGCAAAATACTTCCTCTTGCACATAAGTTACTTCAAACTTGCAATCTGTCAGCGGGTACTTTCTATAGCAAAAGCGATATTAAAATCATGACGAAGGCCAGCGCTGGTATGGATTCAGGTGAAGTAGACTTTAGCCCTGAAACCGGTAAGAACCCTTTTTCCATATGGAGCCGTATAATGAATTGGCATTTCTACAACAAGGACATGCCAAGCGGAGAAACATTTTTATGGCTTTTTGAAAAGTCTTATAAGAACACTTGGATGCTATTAGCCCAAGGCTACAAACAAACTAAAAACAATACGCATAAGCTCACTTATTTAGGTGGCATGGCGCACTTTATTGAAGACATGGCAAACCCTGCCCATGTTATTCCCGCATTTCATATGATCGGAATCAAAGACGGCATCGACGATTTTGAACCTGACCACGAAACACTAACTAAACGTATTAACGGCCAGTATCTTTGTAACACCTTAAACAAGGCAACCATTAACTCTGACCCTATCTCTATACGCAACTGGTCAGTAGAACAAACCTACAAAGAACTTGAGAAAAGAATTCCACATTGCCCTGATTTAAAATGGGGTGACTTTTATGACAAAGCAAAAAAGGGTCAGTTTTTTGGTGACTTTCACACTAACCCAACCCGAGCCCCTTCCATTCATAACGATCAAAAATATACCAGTAAGACTTTTTATATCGGAGACAAAGGTAAACTGGTTTCTAATACCGATTCGAACTTGGTGTGTGACTTCAAGGATAACGACCCAAGGTACATCAAATTTATTACTCAACTATTTGAAAATGCCATCATTGCCGATGCGCTATTGTTAATATCCCAACAACCCTTTTTAAGCAATAAGCTCTAGGCCTTATGTTATCTTTTTTTAGCCCCATTCATTTTTGTAACGCTTGGGCGTTGTCCCTGTCCAACGCTTGAAAGCACGTAAGAAACTGGCTGATTCGGCGTAGCCTAAAACATCGGCTAATTCGTTTACCGAGGTATTTTTCCGAGACAGCATATCCAGACACCTCTTTCTTTTATGTTCATCCAGTAATTTACGATAACTGGTATTCTCTTCACCGAGCTTTCTTCGAAAGGTACGCTCACTAATCCCAAACATTTTGGCAACCTCGGGCACTGATGGGTATTGGGCATCGTAGCCTTCAATAATCTGAGCCGTTTGGGCAACGACATCATCAGAGTCGGGGTAGAACTTTCTTAGCATCTCATAGGCTTGAACCCGGTAGAGTTGATGTGCAAGGTGATTGCCGTGCTTTTGCTCTAAGCTTAATACGCCTCGATGTAAGCGCAACCAGTTATAGGGTTGATCAAACTCCAGATCAAAATCAATATATTGCCGGTACTCAGATAATGTACGCCCGACGGGTTTTGGTCTCGCTGTCCCTGCACCTAAAAAGTAGTCTTGGGGCTGATCAAGAAACTCTCGTACAAATGTATAGGACCCCATCAAGTCACGGTCAGCAATGAAGTTTTTAAGTTTTGGACTCGCTTCGGGCAAGGTATATCGAAGCTCTAACCAGTCTTGGTCAAAATGTAGCGTCATCTGTGAGAATAATAGTGATAACGACTGAAACTGTGCCCCTACTTTAAGGGTTTCTAGAAATGTTGGCGCTGACATTAATAACATCGCGAAGGTGCCGTATGAGGTAAACGTCACCTGACTGCCTACCTTCACACCTAGAATAGGGTCATCCAGAAGCTCAATCGCATCAGCAACAATCTCTAATTCCAATTCTTGATCAATGACTGCTGCACCACTCATTTTATCTAATGATAGGCCGCGGTGTTTTAGCAGTGCAGCTGGATCCTGCCCTTGCTCTTCGATTGCTTTAAATAAAGGAATCAAACCTAGGATAGATTGTTTTTTTTTACTTTGTCCTTGTTTCAGCATCGCTCTATCTCGCTTACCTTTTCCAAATAATCACCTAACCAGCTATACCTTTATAGGTAGAAAAACTATCTTCAGAAGTCAGTATGGCCGAATAAGTCAGTTTTTGACAGGTTCCACCCTATATTTTGTGACTGCCGGTCACTATCTTATATACAACCACGCTGGCTTAAAAATAAAACCAAAACTAAGCCCCTAATAAGCAATGTAATAGCGATAACAACACGAGGTTGAAACAATATAATGACGAACGAGCAAGTTGAAACGTTAGATGTATTAATTGTCGGCGCAGGTATTTCCGGCCTAGGTATGTGCTACAACTTAAAAAAGAAGCGTGCACATACTTCTTTTGCTGTGATTGAAGGCCGTGAAAATATCGGAGGTACTTGGGATTTATTTAAATACCCGGGCATTCGCTCAGACTCTGACATGTACACTTTTTCATACTCTTTCAAACCTTGGACCGATAAAGAATACATCGGCTCTGCAGAGCGTATTAATAACTATCTTGGCGAAATGGTACGCGACGAGGGCTTAGAGCATTACATTCGTTTTCAACAAAAAGTCACATCGGCAAATTGGGACTCAAGCCAAAACCATTGGCTAGTGACGATCTCAAGACAGGATGGTTCGGAGTATAAAATTGCCACTAAATTTATAAGCTGTTGCAGTGGTTACTACAATTATGAGCAAGGTTATTTACCGAAGTTTGAAGGTTATGACGATTATAAGGGCACCATAGCCCATCCACAGCATTGGCCAGAAGACTTAGATTATAGCGGCAAACGGGTCATCGTGATCGGCAGTGGTGCAACGGCAGTTACCGTGGTGCCTGCCATGGCAAAGAAAGCGGCCCATGTCACCATGATTCAACGGTCACCCAGTTATGTGTATTCACGTCCCGCTTCAGATGTACTGTTTCGCATACTGTCACGCATTTTACCGGCAGGCATCACCAACCGAATTATGCGGGCCAAATATACGACGCTACAGCAACTATCATTTGTTTTATCCAAACGTTTTCCTAACTTTGTACGCAAACTAGTGCGCAACATGAACGAAAAAGCCTTGGCAGGAGCAGCTGATGTTGACGAGCATTTCAAACCGACTTATAAGCCTTGGGATCAACGCATGGCTTTAGTACCTGATGCCGATTTATTTAATTCTGTCAGGTCAGGTAAAACGTCAATCATAACCGACCATATTGAACGCTTTACTGAATCAGGTATTTTGATGAAATCAGGGAAAGAAATTCAAGCAGATATCATCGTACCGGCGACAGGTTTAGATGTTCAACTTTGGGGGAAAATGAAATTAAGTGTCGATGGAAATCCTGTTGTAGGTAATACACTCACCAATTACAAAGGCATGATGTTCAGTCAGGTGCCAAACTTTGTTTGGGTATTTGGTTATACCAATTCATCATGGACACTAAAAGCCGAACTAACTTTTGATTACGTGTGCAGACTTCTGGAACACATGGAACAAAATGGCTACCAGAGTGTTCACCCTCATCAGGAACCTAATGCGAAAAGAGCAAGACTACTGGACTTACAATCGGGTTATGTGCAACGTGCTCTAGATCGCATACCAAGTCAGGGAACTGAATTCCCTTGGTGCAATAAAGACCTCTACTTTAAAGATGTATTTGCGATTAAACACAGCAAACTGGTCGATGATGTTTTGCGCTTTGATGACAACGATTCATTAGCAGAATTCCATAAGTCACAAGCTGTTAACAATAGCGAAAAGGATGAGGCAAGCGATACTGAAAAACCAGAACCTGTAACCAAGTCGGGCGCTAAAAATAAGTCTAAACAAAAAACAAAATCTATCGCATAAAGGCTTGTCATTATGACGTCAAATAAAGCTTCAAATATAATTTCAAAACCAACAAATTCAAAACCACCGGTCGTGATTATTCATGGTATGTGGAGCACCCCTGATACGCTTGTCGAAATTAAACAGGCATTTGAGGATGAAGGCTATGTCTCGCACACGCCTCGTTTGCCGATGCATTTCCCTAAAAATAAACTTGATACAAAACAACGTAGTCAACTAGCCAGATCAAGCATTCAGGATTACCTACAGTCTTTAGGTCAATTTATGGATACGCTAGACCAGCCCCCTATTCTTGTTGGTCACTCCATGGGAGGTTTGCTTGCGCAACTCATTGCAGCAAAGTATCCCTGTGAAAAACTGGTACTGATTTCTTCTGCACCACCTGCTGGTATCAACGGCTGGAGTTGGTCAGTGATACGTACCTTTGGCCATAACCTTTTTAAATTCCCACTATGGCGATCAACCACCAACCTACTGCTGAAGAATATTCGTTATGGAATAGCCAACTCTCAAAATGCAGCAGTGCATCGTGAAATCACACAAAATTCAACCTTTGAATCAGGTTTAGCCTCTTGGCAAATTTCCATGTGGTTTATGTTTAGACAACCCCCTACCAAGGTTGAATACCATAAAATACAATGTCCGGTATTGGTTATGGGCGGGACTGAAGACAAAATCACCCCTATAAAAATGCAGCACAAAATTGCAAAAAACTATACGAACAACGTGACAATAAAAGAATTTCCAGGTGCGTGTCATTGGACAATAGGCGGCAGCCATTTCCCAAATATAAAACATAGTTTGTTTACTTGGTTAGCGACACAATCTGCACCCAGTAATACTAATCTTAACCTCGAAACACACCTTGCATAAACACGAGTAAAAAGAGAGAAAATAATGACGACCATATGGAAAAATAAACACATTCTTATTACTGGCGCAGGTTCAGGTATCGGACAAGCCCTCGCTAGACTTTTCGCCTCTCAGGGTGCCCAACTCATTTTGACTGATATCAATACCGACAATTTAACACGTACTGCCAAAGAATTAGGTTCATCTGTCTTAATCTACAAAACAGCAGACGTTACTAAAAAATCTGATTGGCTGGCACTGGTTAAAGAAATTGACAGTAAAGTTGGTTATCTCGATGTCTTGGTAAACAATGCAGGCATGCTATCCTTTGGTTTTTTTGATGAAACGTCTGAAGCGCTTTTCAACAAAGTCATGGATGTGAACTTGAATGGCGTGGTGATGGGTTGTCGTGAAATGCTGCCACTATTAGAAAAATCAACACGCGGGATGATTGTAAACGTTGCCTCTATTTTTGGTTTAATCACCATGCCCTTGGTCACGCCGTATCATGCATCAAAATTTGCTGTTCGGGGTTTTACCGAGGCGCTGAAGCAAGACATGATTTTTTCAAAAAAGAGTATTGATGTTATTTGCGTGATGCCAGGAGGTATTCGAACCAATATCGCTAACTACGCTGAAGCCGATATTAAAGCCCCAGACCACCTCGGACAACACTTCGCCAAAGTTGCACGCACGACCCCCGAACAAGCAGCAAAAACGATTGAAAAAGGCATGCGCAAAAAAACCTTTAGAGTTTTAATTGGGGCTGATGCGAAATTGGTTGATTGGCTTTACCGTTTACTGCCGACCAATTACTACAAAATATCTAACCCCTTAATGGGTGTAAAAAAATTCTTGAATCAGTAACCATCAACATTACGGTGTAATTTTGCGCTATGAGATAATTCTAGAGCAGAATACTCGCCCACTGTTTCATTAATGATACTCATCACAACTGCTGTTAATCGGCTTAAAGTCATTATAAGACATCTCGGGCGTATTGATTCTCCCGAGATGATCTGCCTAAGTTAGATATGAAGAAGCTAGTTAAGCTGCCGGAGTGATACGCATAATCTTACCGCTGTCTGTCGATAAATAAATCCAGCCTTCCGGGCTTTGCACAAGCGAGCGTATTCGCTCATTCAGGTTTTCTAACAAACGCTCCTCACCGCTTTCATGACCAGCTTTATTTAGCTGAATTCGGTTCAAGTGTGTCAGTTTTAACGCGCCAGCAAATAAGTCACCCTTCCAGACTGGAAACGCTGAACCGGAATAAAGTAATAAACTTCCAGGAGCGATTGACGGGACATAATATTTAACAGGCTGCTCCATACCGACCTTTGCCGTCGCTTCCCCCACATTAATAGGCCCCCAATACTCTTTACCGTAAGAAATAACCGGCCAACCATAGTTTTTCCCGGCAAGAATAAGATTCAGTTCGTCTCCACCTCTTGGGCCATGCTCTATCAACCAAAGGCGCTTGTTTTTTAAATCGTAAGTTAATCCTTGGGGGTTTCGGTGACCATAACTCCATATTTCAGGAAGCCCTCCTTTATACGGTATAAAGGGGTTATCTTTCGGCACACTGCCATCAAGATTGAGCCGTAGCACGCTGCCAGAATGCGTGAATAAGTTTTGTCCGTTAGACCGCTTACCTCGATCACCAACGGAAAAAAACAAATGTCCATCATCGTCAAATGCAATGCGACTTCCGTAATGCCGGCTTGTCTCTGTCATCGACTTAGTCACCAGCAAGTCATTCCAATCTACCAAGCCGCCATTACGAAATTTGGCCCGAGCCAGCGTGGTAGCACTCAATTTATTAACGGGTTTGCTGTACGTAAGGTAAATCCAGTCGTCTTCGTGATACCCCGGCGGTAAGGCAACATCTAAAAGTCCGCCTTGGCCTGTAGCGTAAACGGGAGGAATACCACTCACTATCTTTAGCTGCCCATTATCAAGATCTAGCAGTTTAAGCTTTCCGTCACGCTCTGTGATGAGTAGTTGTTTATTCGTTAAAAATGCCATCGCCCATGGAACACCCAAACCATCTGCAATAACCTCAAGCTGGTATGCCATACCTTCCGAGCGACCTTTAAAGATAACCTCGCCAGAAACATGCAATGGAAATATAAGCACTAAAAACAATATGTGTTGAATGATTATCCATGTCATTTTATGCATTCAAATGTGCCCAAAGTTTTTCAACCACTAGTGAGTTGATTTTTTCTAGTATTAAACAGTCTTTTGTGAGACAAAAGCCCCAAGTGTTTTTCAGACCTTGAGGTTATAGAAAATAGCTGAAGTGATACTACCAAGAATCTCAACAATAAGGGCAGAGATGCGTAAACACCTTCAAACAAACTGCAATCCGGCGTCTTTGAAAATATTTTCACATTGCTCAATTTGAGTCTGGCTCATCCATTGTTTCAATGAATGATCATTTTCAGAATCAGTATTCACGCTATATCCAAGCTTATCGCGCTTATCTTGCCAGATGGGGTTATAGGTCATCAGCTCAGTCCGACTTACATTATGCGCTTTCAGAAATTGAGCAATAGCCTTCAGGTTTGATTCTGAGTCTGTAATTCCCGGCACTAAGGGCGTGCGAGCCAGAACTTCGACTCCGCCCTCTAAATACCGCTGATGAAGCTTCACAAAGTTACTCAAAATAGCGTCGTTACTGGCACCACAATACTGTCGATGCTGGTCTTCATCATACAGTTTAATATCAAAATAAATGGTGTCTAACCAAGGATAGAGCAAATCAATAAACTTGTCATAAGGGAAGAGCCCACACGTTTGCAACAGTGTATGAACGCCATTTGCCTTTAATTTTTTGAGTAGCGCTGAAACAAATTCCATGTGCAGCGTCGGCTCACCGCCGGAGAGGGTCACTCCTCCACCGGAGCTGTCATAAAATGATTTGTACTTTAATACCCGCTGACAGATTTCATCAACGGACATCATTTCGCCGACTTGTGTAATGGCTGTTGAGGGACAAGCTTCAACACATTGATAACAAAGCGTGCATTTATCACGATCAATCAGCTCTTTGTTGTTAAAAGTAATGGCTTGTTCCGAACAACTTTCCTGACATAAGGTGCCACATGAATCAAACCCCAGACATTCTTTCGCTTCAAAAGAAATTTCACCATCTTTAGAAATACTCTCTGGATTATGGCACCAATCACAATTCAGTAAACAGCCCTTGAAAAAAACGACCGAACGTATGCCGGGCCCATCATCCAAAGCGTTGCCTTTTATATCGAGTATCAGCGGTGCTGATTTTTTAGACCATTCAGCATTCATAAACCGTACTCCGTTCGCTCAATCAACTCTATTTGAATCTCTTTATTGAGGGTGACAAAGTAGGCGTTGTAACCGGAAATACGCACCAGCAAATTACGATAATTCTCTGGATGCGCCATGGCATCTCTTAGGGTTTCTGAAGTAACGACATTGAACTGCATTTGCATTCCACCATGATCAAAATAAGTCTTCACGTAGGAGCTCATGGTATTGACGGTTTCTTCACGAGTGTCTTTTGAATCGGGAATCAACTTAACGTTGAAAGCAATATTATTATCCATAAATTCCGGGTTCAATTTCGCCACATCGCAGATATTATCGAGAAAGTTCTTTGACGCCGATGGCTGTGGTGTCAACCCCGGCGTAAATGCTTTTCCTGCTAAACGCCCCGAAGGTAAGGCTCCAGAAAGTGAGCCATAAGCCACATGCTGCGACATTGACCAAAAGCCAGCAGTATAAGGTCCATCACGATAATTACGGCATTGGTTATAATAGCCATGAAAAGCACCTGCGACCCGGTTTGCCATCTCGACAGCCGCCGGATCACCAGAACCAAATAAGGGTACTTTATTTTGCACTAAAGCCCGTAATGCTGGGCTCTCTTCAAAATTAGTGTCAAGCGCTTGCTTGAGCTCAGAAAATGAAAAACGCTTTTCATCGAACACCAGCTTTTTAATCACCAACAATGAATCGGTTACGTCGGCCAGACCGATGTTAGAAACGCCCGATGAATTGTATAAAGCCCCACCATTAGTGACATCTTTGGCCTTTTTTATTGAGCCATCCATCAAGGCGCTGAGTAGCGGTGTCGGGCGGTATTGGGCATGAATTTCAGCTAAAGCATTATTCAATTCAACCGCCTGATCAATCAGAAAGGTTTGCTGGTTCATATACGCGGTGAAGAATGCATCAAATGAATCAAAACTATCCACCTTTCCGGTTTTTGGCCCCAGATGCCAGTTCATCAATGGGTGATAACCATCATTCAGCGCCATCTCCATGCCAGCCACCAAATTCATTAAAATCGAACCGGTATGAGCCATGT